>JANMBA010000261.1:0-5997 GCA_031360105.1 Novosphingobium sp. | reverse complement strand
CGCAAGCTGAGGCGGCGCGGGATACCGCAGCGCTAGGGCTTGCCGAAGCTCGCACGGCATTGGCCGCGCAGCAGGAACGCAAGGACGAGCTTCAGTCCGCGCGCGACTCAGTTGGAGCGGCATTGGCGCAGGCCAAGGCCGAGCTCGCCGGAATTGAGCGTGAACATCAAGCGTTGCTGCGCGACCGTGAGGCGCGGCAAGCCGGCAACCAGCATGGCTTGCCGCAAGCGCTCGACATGCTGCGTGCCGCACCGGGGTACGAACGCGCGCTGGCCGCAGTGCTGGGGCGCGATGCCAAGGCGCTGCTGGGGGCTGCTCCGGCAATTGCGGACGGACGGTTCTGGACCGGTGCCGCACCCCCGGACCGGGTTGCGGGCAGCCTCGCCGCACAAGTCACCGCTTGCCCGCCGCAGCTGGCAGCGCGGCTGGCCTTGGTTCATGTCGCGGAGGCTGACGATGGCCGCAGGCTGGCGCCGGGCGAGTGGCTGGTGACCACAGCGGGGCATTTGCGCCGCTGGGACGGGTTTGTCGCGCGCGGCGAAGGCGGGGCTGAGGCAGCCCGGCTGGAGGCGGAGAACCGCTTCGCTGCGTTGGACGCCGAACTGCCCGCCCGGCAGGCAGCGGCGCAGCAGGCGCAAGCGCGCGCCAGTACCGTCCAGAACGATCTGACTGCACTGCAAACGGCGCTGGTTGCGGCGGAGCGGACGGTATCAGCCGCTTCTGAAGCCGAACGCGCGGCCTTGCGGACCTGCGATCAGGCCGAAGCCGCCAAGGCGCGGCGCGAACAACGCGGAGCCGAACTGGCCGAAGCGGCGGGCGATCTGGCGCAGCAACGCGCGCTGGCCGAAGCCGAGCTTGGCGGGGCCACCGCACGGCGCGCCGCGCTACCCGATCCAGCCAATGGCCGCGCCGTTCTGGCCGCCGCGCAGGCCCGGCACGATGCCTCGCGGCACGGCTTGCAAGCCGCCAGTGCTGCGCTCGCCGCGCACGATCAGGGGCTGGCGGTGGCGCGCGAGCGGACCAACGCGCAGCGCAGCGACATCAAGAGTTGGCAAGCCCGCGCCGGGGATGCCGCCAGCCGTTTGGCCGGGATGGAGCGCCGGTTTGAGGAGATCGCACAGGAACGCAAGGTCGTCGCTGCCAAGCCGGACAGCCTGATCCGCGAGATCGAGGCGGGCGACGCCGTGCGCGCGCGGATCACCGCCGATCTGGCTGCTGCCGAAGCACAAGTTAGCACAACCGGCGAGGCTGCGCGAGCGATCGAGGCCGTCTTGGCCCAGTCCACCGAAGCGCTGGCTGCCGCGCGCGAGCAGCGCGCCGGGGCCGCCGCGCGAGCCGAAAACGAGGAAGCGCGCCGCGCCGAGATGGCCGGGATTTCAGGCGAACGCTTCCAGTGTCCGCCGCCACTGCTGCCCGAACGGTTCGCCTTTGCCGCTGAACAAGTCGCACATGCCGCACACGAAAGCGCCGCGCATGATCAGCTGGTGGCCGACCGCGAACGGTTGGGCCCGGTCAACCTGGTGGCGGCCGAGGAACTCGCCAGCGCCGAGGGCAAGCACGGCACCAGCCGCGCCGAGCAAGCCGAGCTGACCGAGGCAGTGCACCGGTTGCGCGGCTCGATCGGCAACCTCAACCGCGAGGGCCGCGAACGGCTGCGCGCCGCGTTTGAGGCGGTCGATACCCACTTTCGCCACTTGTTCACCCGGCTGTTTGAGGGCGGCCAGGCGCATTTGGCCTTGGTCGATTCGGACGATCCGCTTGAAGCCGGGCTGGAGATTTACGCCCAGCCGCCGGGCAAGCGGCTGCAATCGCTGACGCTGCTGTCGGGCGGCGAACAAGCGCTGACCGCAATTGCACTGATCTTCGCGCTGTTCCTGACCAACCCTGCGCCGATCTGCGTGCTCGACGAAGTCGATGCGCCGCTTGACGATGCCAACATCGAACGCTTCTGCGATCTGCTCGACGCGATGGTGAAAGAAACCCAGACCCGCTACCTGATCGTCACGCACAACGCCGTCACGATGAGCCGGATGCACCGCCTGTTCGGGGTAACCATGGTCGAACAAGGCGTCTCGCGGCTGGTCAGTGTGGACCTTGAAGGGGCGGAAGAATTGCTGGCGGCGGAGTAGTCACCCCAGCACATATCGCGGCCCCGGCCCGGCCGCCCCGGCCCGATCATCGCGGTTGTACAGCGCGCACCTCTGCAAACTCAAGCAGCCGCAGCCGATGCATTCGTCGAGCTTCATCCGGGTGCGATTGAGCAGCGCGATGCGGGTGTCGATTTCGTTGCGCAGGGATCGGCTGATGGTCTGCCAGTCGCTCACCGTAGGGGTGCGGCCTTGCGGCAGTTTGGCCAATTGCGCCTCGATCTCGGTCAGCCCCAGCCCCAGCTTCTGCGCGATCAGGATAAAGCTCAGGCGGCGGATGTCACTGCGCAGGAAGCGGCGCTGGTTGCCCATCGTGCGCATCGCCTGAACCAGCCCCTTATCCTCATAAAACCGGATCGCCGAAACCGCGAGCCCGGTGCGCCGAGCCAGTTCGCCGATGGGTAGCAGGTCATTCCGGTCCATATGCGCCTCCTCAAGAAAATGCTTGACCTCAAGTTAGCTTGAGGTTGCACAAGGTTCAAGCGCGATTCGCAGTGTGTGCAGCAAAGCATTACAAAGGAATGGTAATATGACAGCGGCTTACCTCGAACATGCCAACATCACAGTCAGCGACCCCGAACGCTCATCACAGCTACTCCAGGAGCTGTGCGGCTGGCACGAACGCTGGCGCGGGCCTTCGCAACTGGGCGGGCGGACCATTCACGTCGGATCGGCGCGGGATTACATCGCGCTTTACACCAACGATCAGCCGGCCGGACCTTACGCCAAAGGCGCCCCGCTCAATCATGTGGGTCTGGTCGTCGCCGACCTCGCTGCAGCCGAACAGATTGTCATCGCCGCCGGGCTGGAACCGTTCGGCCATGGCGATTATGAACCGGGACGGCGGTTCTATTTCTTCGACTGGGATCACATCGAATTCGAACTAGTCAGCTATGATTAGGCGATCACAGCAGCCCCGCCTGCACCGGCAGCGGCGCATCATCCACCCACCGTCCCGCCGTGTGATCGGCGGTCAGCGCGTCGGGCCAGGTCTGGCACAAAGCCGCCGCATCCGCCGCGCTCCCCGCTGTCCAGCGCGGCCAGTCCTCTGCGCGCAAAATCACCGGCATCCGGTCATGCACGTCGGCCATTTGCGGCGAGCTTTCGGTCATCACCATCGTGTAGCAGGCCCCCCACTCAGCCGTGCGCCGCCACAGCCCGGCCACCGCGAACAAATCTTCGCCGGGCAGACCATACCATGAGCGGGTCATCCGCCCCGCAGCACCGCGCGGTTCGGCCCACTGGCTGACCGGGATCAGACAGCGCCGCCGCGCAAAACTATCGCGCCAGAACGCGGTGCCCAGCTTGTCGGTTCGGGCATTGGTGACCGGCTTGGGCTTCAGCGGCTGGCCCTGCTTGCCCTTCAGTGCCAGTGGAAACCCCCAGGTCATCGCCACGGCTTGCCCATCGGCCACTACGAGTCCGGGGTAACCGGGATAGACCTCCGCGCCGTAATTGGCCCCCGCATCCGCCGCCACCGCGAACATGGCCGCCACCTCCTGCGTACCCTTGGTCATGCGGTAGAGGTTACACATCAGGCGTTTCCTACTACCCAGCAGGCCAATGCCAGCAGCAGTCCAAGCGTGCGATTGGAGCGAAACCGGGCGAGCGGGTTGTCACAATCATCAGGCCGCAGAGTCAGCACCTGCCAGCTCAAGTGCAGCACCGCCGGGACTAGCGCCAGCAACGCCAGCACATCAGGCCGCAGCAGCCAGAAGCCGAGCGCCCAGCACGCTGCCGCCGCGCCATAGAACCCCGCGACCCCCGCCCGCACATACCGCCCCAAAGTGAGCGCAGAAGACCCGATCCCGACCATCGCATCATCCTCGCGGTCTTGCAGCGCGTAGATCGTATCGTAGCCGATGCACCACAGCACCGACCCCGCGTACAGCGCGGCGAGCACTTCCAGCCGGTCACTGCGCAGTGCCGCCCAGCCGACTGGCGCGCCCCAGGTGAACACCAGCCCCAGCCAGACTTGCGGAAATCCGGTGAACCGCTTCATAAATGGATAAGCCGCGACCAGCGCCAGGCTGCCCAACGCCGCCAACTGCGCAATCGGGCGCAGCTGCCACAGCACCAGCAGTCCCACGCCGCAGAGCAGCCCCAGCCAGAGCCACGCCGCGCGTTTGCTCACCCGCCCGCTGGCCACCGGGCGCAGCGCGGTGCGTGCCACGTGCCGATCAAGCTCCGCATCGACGATATCGTTGTACACACACCCCGCCCCGCGCATTGCCACGCTGCCCAGCAGCAGCCAGCCAAGCAGCGCCCATTGCCCCTCACCCCCGGCCAGCAGCACCCCCCAGGCGCACGGCCAGAACAGCAGCCACCAACCGATCGGGCGATCGAACCGGGCGAGCTGCGCATAATCGCGCAGTGGCTGCGGAAGCGCGGCGACAATGCCGCGATACTCGCTGTCAGGGACGACCGTGTCAGTCATGGCGATGGATCGATTTGTTCATCCAAGGGGCGCTCACACTGAACGAATGGACACAATGAGCGCAATGAACACTGTCCTTGAATCGAACTCCGCCGGAGCAGCCAGCGGCCGCGAACCATTGAACAATTTCGTGGATCAAGCGCGACATCATGGCCCGCTGTTGGCACAAATGGCGCTACTAGGACAGAGCCCGAGCCAATTTCCGCAACGCAAAAAGGGGGCGGCCGTCTGGCCGCCCCCTTTGCGATATTCTTGATCGTTCAAGCTGGCCCACTAAGGCCAACCCGCACCGTTATCCGCGCTTAACGAATAATACTGATGATGCTGCGGATCAGCTGGGTCGTTGGGTCGATCGTGTAAACCCGGTTGCCCTCGTAATAATAGCGCTGGCCGGTGTCGGCATAGCGTTCGCGATAATAGGATGGCAGGCTGCTATAGGTGACGTAGCGATTGCTGCTCCATGGCGAGCGCTGGCCAATCTTGCGGGCCTGTCCCGGGGCCATGCAGCCGTTATGCTTTTTGGCGAGGCCCGGGGGGCAACCGTAGCGCTTGCCTTTGACCCAGCCGCCGCGAACATCGCGGTCATGGCGTTCATATTGATCATTGCTGCGGCCGCTGTTGCCGTGGCCGTTGTTGCCGTGATCCTTGGCCGCTGCGGCCACTGGCAAGGCAAGAACCGCCATTGCACTGGCGAGAATAAGCAGTTTGCGCATGGAATTTTCCAATCGTTGTTTTTGGTATGCTGTTTAAACTGCTGGCGCCGCCGAAAGTTCCCCGCCGCGCACTCGCGCGGCTGCCATCGTCCGATTGCTCGGCACTGCCCGGTCCGATCACCGCGGTTGAGCCTCGCCCCCGACTAATCGCTTTAATCGTTATCAGCGATCAGGTTTAATCGCTTTTCTAAATCACTTGGCGCGCCTAATTTGTTGATGGAAATTACACGGAGTCGAGCATCATGAACATGACAACCAGCACAGCCGAGGGCGGCTGCCCGATGGGCCACGGCGCAGTGCGCAAACTGCTTGGGCGAACCAATACTGATTGGTGGCCCGATGCGCTGGCGGTCGATATTCTCGCGCCCAATGGCACCGGCAATCCAATGGGGACCGATTTTGACTATGCCGAGGCGTTCAAGGCGCTCGATTACACCGCACTGAAGAATGATCTGACCGCGCTGATGACGGACAGCCAGCCGTGGTGGCCGGCCGACTACGGTAACTACGGCCCATTCTTTATCCGCATGGCGTGGCACGCGGCCGGCACCTATCGCACCGGCGATGGGCGCGGCGGATCAAGCAGCGGCCAGCAGCGCTTTGCCCCGCTTAACTCGTGGCCGGACAACGGCAACCTCGACAAGGCCCGGCGCTTGCTGTGGCCGATCAAGCAGAAGTACGGCCAGAGCATCAGCTGGGC
>JANMBA010000204.1:0-3572 GCA_031360105.1 Novosphingobium sp. | reverse complement strand
AATTCAAAAACTGCGCGCAGCGGCGGGTTTGGCGTCACCCCGCCGACTACCGGACCGCTCAGTTTCATCAAGCCGACCAGCCTTAACATGGGCGGCAACACGTCGTTCAAAGGGGATGGCAACGCCGCGCAATCGTCCACGCTGGGCGGCGAGGTTTCGGTCACCATTGTTGCAGTCCGGTCCAATGGCACCGCGTTGATCCGCGGAGAAAAGCGTTTGTTGCTCAGCCAAGGTGAAGAATGGGTGCAATTTTCCGGAATCGTCCGCTTGGCCGATATCGATGCCGACAACCGCGTGGCCTCGACCCGGGTGGCTGATGCCCGCATCGAATATTCGGGCAACGGTCCGGTCAGCCGCGCCAGCCGCGAAGGCTGGCTGTCCAAGTTTTTCAACCTGATCAGTCCGTTTTGAAGGGGGCGTGAGATGACTATCGTTGCGCGCCGCACATACTTCGACAGGCTCCGCATGAGCGGGTCGAGGTATGCACCAAAAACCCGGCGCCCGCTCAGCCTGAGCCGGTCGAAGGCCGCGCACTGGTTGATGATCCTCGCGCTGCTCTTGCCGCTCCCCGCTTACGCCGAACGGCTGCGCGATCTGGGCAAGTTTCAAGGCGTGCGGACCAATCAACTGACCGGTTACGGCGTAGTCGTCGGGCTGTCAGGCACCGGCGATGACAGCCTGGAATATGTCACCCAGGCCATGCACGGCGTGGCGGGCCGGGTCGGGGTGCAGCTGCCCGCTGGGGTCAACCCAGCCTTGAAAAACGCTGCGGCGGTGATCATTACCGCTGACTTGCCAGCCTTTGCCAAGCCCGGCCAGCGGATCGATATTACCGTTTCGGCGCTGGGCAAGGCCAAATCATTGCGCGGCGGTGCTTTGATCATGACCCCGCTGTTCGGCGCGGATGGCCAGATCTATGCGATGGCGCAGGGCAATCTGGCGGTCGGCGGCCTCGGCATTTCGGGCGCGGACGGATCGAAGCTGACCGTCAATGTGCCCACCGTGGGCCGGATCGCCGATGGTGCCAGCGTCGAACGCAGCGTTGCCACCGGGTTCGATAGCGGCGCGCTGCTTCAGTGGAACCTGTACCAGTCCGATTTCCTGACTGCGACCCGGATCCGCGATACGATCAACCAGCGCTGGCCCGGCACCGCCACGATTGATGATGGGATAACGCTGTCGCTGCGGCTGCCGCCCACCCCCAATGATCGCGCCACAATGATGGCAGCGATCGAAATGATCGAGGTTTCCCCGGCAGAAAGCCCGGCCAAAGTGGTGGTCAACAGCCGCACCGGCACCGTGGTGATCAATTCTGCGGTCAAGCTGTATCCGGCGGCGATCAGCCACGGCAAGCTGACTGTGCGGATCGATGAAAGCCCGCAAGTCATCCAGCCCGGCCCGTTCAGCCGCGGCCAGACCGCAGTGCAGGATGACAGCAAGCTTAGCGCCGATGAAGACGCGCGCCACGTGGTGCTGTTCAAACCGGGCGCTTCGCTCGCCCGGCTGGTCGATGCGCTTAATCTGCTGGGGGTTACTCCGTCGGATCTGGTCGCAATCCTTGAAGCGCTGAAGGAAGCTGGCGCGCTCAAGGCCGAGATCGAAGTGATATGAGCCCGCTTGACGCCCCCCTTCTCGCCGCCGGTTCGCTGACCGCCAGCCACGGCACTGACCGAACGCAGCTCGCCGCGGCGGCCAAGCAATTTGAGGCGATCTTCGTGCGCCAGATGCTCGCCGCTGCGCGCAAGACCGATTTTGGAGGCAATCTGCTGGGCGGCCAGGGCCTCGATACCTTCCGCACGATGCAGGACGAACACTTTGCCGATCTGGCCGCCGAGACCGGCGCGTTCGGCATGGCGAAAATGATTGAGGCGCAGTTAAGCGCGCAATTTGGGGGCGAGTCCCCCTCCCGCCTGCGGGAGGGGTTAGGGGTGGGTCTGTTGAACGGCTCTGGAAAACACGCCCTCCCCCGGCCCCACCCGCAAGCGGGAGGGGTGGCTGCTGCCTCCGTGCCTGTGGCGCGAAAGGCCTAGCCGATGTCATCCGACCTGCTCAACATTGCCGCGACCGGCGTGCGCGCAGCCCGCGCCGCGCTTGACGTTTCGTCGCAGAACATCGCCAATGCCGCGACCACCGGCTATGTCCGGCGCTCGGTCCAGCTGAGCGAATTGGCCGGGGCCAGCGGGTTTGGCTACAACGGCTCGCTATCGCTGAACGGCGTGCGAGTGGCCGGGATCACCCGCAATGTCGATGCGTTCCGCCAATTCGAAGCACGCCGCACCGGCAGTGATGTCGCGCGCGCCGAAACCGAGTTGTCCGCGTACCAGAATGCCGAAAGCGCTCTGGAAACCGCGCAGCTCTACCCCGCGCTGACCAGGTTCGAGGATAGCTTGCAGCGGCTGACCGCCGATCCGGTCAGCCCGTCGCTGCGCGCCAATGTGATCGAAAGCGCGCGCACGCTGACCCGCACCTTTGCCATTGCCGCTCAGGGCCTGGATGCGGTCAGGGACGGCCTGCAAGGCAGTGCCGTCGCTGGCACCGATCAAGTCAATCAGCTCGCCCAGCAACTGGCGCGGGTCAATCTCCAGCTGCAACGCACACAGCCCGGCACCGATCAGGTCGCGCTGCTCGATCAGCGCGATAGCCTGCTTAAAGATCTGTCCGCACTGACTGACATCACTGCGACTTTTGGCACCAATCAGTCGGTCGACGTGCGGATCGGCGGCGCGGCCGGGCCGCAACTGGTCAGCGGCGATGCGGCCACCCCGCTGGCTCTGATCACGGCGGCGGACGGGACAATTTCGTTCACGCTTGGCGGCGCGGCAGTCGCCCCGGCGGCGGGTTCGCTCGCCGGGCAGGCGCAAGGACTGATCATGGTCCGCGATACCCACACGCAGCTTGATGCCGTGGCGAATTCGCTGATCGCCGCCGCTAATGCCGCGCAGGCCACCGGCACCGCGCTCGATGGCAGCACCGGGCAGCCGCTGTTTTCTGGCAGCGGCGCGGCGGGGATTGCGCTCGCGCTTAACTCGGGAGCTGGCCTCGCCACTGCGCCCGCCGGAGCGTCCGCCGGCAGCCGCGATCCGGCCAATTTGACCGCGCTGCGCAGTGCGCTCGCCGGCGCCGATGTACCGGGGCAAGCGGGTGCCATGTTGTTCGGAATTTCCAGCGCCACGCAAGGCCGCCAGCTGACCAGCGACGCGCTCGGCACCATTGCCAGTGCTGCCAAGCTCGCGCTGGATAGTCAGGCCGGGGTCAACCTGGATGACGAGGCGGTCAATCTGGTGCGGTACCAGCAGGCCTTTCAAGCCAGCAGCAAGGCGATCCAGATTGCGTCGGACTTGTTCGATACGCTGCTGGCGATCCGGTAGCGCGCGGGAAACAGGCCATGACCAGTATCAGCACCAGCACTTTTTACGAACGCTCCAACCAGAGCCTGGCCGCGCTGCGCGCGCGCGCCGAGGGCTTGCAAAATTCGATCAGCACCGGCCAGAAACTCACCCGCGGGTCGGACAATCCAGTCGCGGCGGCGCGGCTGCGCGTGCTCACCCGGGCCGATAGCAGCGCGGCGATCG
>JANMBA010000183.1:0-9514 GCA_031360105.1 Novosphingobium sp. | reverse complement strand
CCTCGATATCGAGGCGTTGGTCAAGATCCTGAGCGAACCGAAGAACGCGCTGATCAAGCAGTATGCGCGGTTGTTCGATCTGGAAGACGTCTCGCTGACCTTCACCGAAGATGCGCTGGAGGCGATCGCCAAGCGCGCGATTGAACGCAAAACCGGCGCGCGGGGCTTGCGCTCGATCGTCGAAGGCTTGCTGCTCGATACGATGTTCGACATCCCGACCGAACCCGGCATCGCCGAGGTTGTGGTTGATAAGGATGTGGTCGAAGGCCGCAAGGAACCGGTGCGCGTGCTCAAGGCCAAGGACGAGGCTGCTTAGCGCTTTAGCGCGTCAACAAATCGCCAGCTGAATCAATCGATCAAGCCGCGTGATCGTTCTGTAAAGTACAGGCCGCCGCTGCCGTCTCGATCTGGATCGTGGCATGATGGATGCGAAAGCGGCGTTCAAGCTGCTGAGCCAGATCGGCCAGAAATGCATCGCCCGGCGCTCCTGCTGGCACCACCAGATGCGCGGTCAGCGCGCATTCTGTGGTGCTCATGCCCCAGATGTGCAGATCGTGCACCGCGCTGACCCCTGGCTGCTCCGCCAGAAACGCCCGCACCGCGCCTTCGTTGATATGGCGCGGCACCGCCAGCAGTCCCATCTTGACCGCGTCTTTGAGCAAGTCCCAGCTGGCCCAGGCGAGCCCGACGGTGATCGCCAGACTGGCCAGCGGATCGATCCAGTTCTGGTTGGTCAGCAGCACAATCAGCCCGACGAACACCACGCTGGCCGATACCACCGCATCGGCCATCAGGTGCTGGAACGCCGCGCGCAGATTGAGATCGTCCTTGCTGCCCTTGGCGAACAGCAGCGCTGAGGCGAGGTTGATTGCGATGCCCACCGCGGCGACAATCATCACTTGCCCGCCGTTGACCTCGCCCGGGTGCCACAGCTTCTGCACTGTCTCCAGCTGGACTGCGCCCAGCGCCACCCATAGCAGCGCGGCATTGGCGATTGCCGCCAGGATCGAGCTGCTCTTGAGCCCGTAGGTATAGCTCGGCCCAGCCGGCCGCGCGGCGAGCACGCTGGCTCCCCAGGCGAGCAGTAGCGACAGCACATCGCCCAGATTGTGCCCGGCATCGGCGAGCAGCGCGGTCGAGCCCGAGATAAAGCTGGCGGCAGTTTCAGCCACGACAAACCCGGCGTTGAGGAACACCGCGAGCGCGAAGGCCTTGCCGTGGCTGGAGGGGGCATGGTGATGATGCCCATGCCCATGCCCATGCCCGCGCCCGTGCCCGTGCGCTTTTGCGGCACTGTGCCCATGGCCAGAACTGTCCTGCGAATGGTCGTGCTGCGCGCTCATCGTTTCACCTTTGCACCGAGCGTTGCAGAAATGCCGCAGTGCAGCAACAATCGGTAGCCAACAGTTCGGGGATTAACCAGCTTTGTCGGCCATATCGCACCAATTCCTTTGCGATCATTGCGCCATCCAGTCAGGCTGCGACACGTCGTTACCAAATCTGCCATTGCGTTGAGGTTTCGCTGACCGCGAGTCACAGCGCTGTCACATCGATCTGTTTAGCCCACTGCAACGCTCGCTTATGAGCGGATCAAGTGGGCGGGGGCAAAGCGATTCGCGGCAGCCCAAGGCCTTAATCGTCGCAGTTAATTTCAGTTTCGAACACATCGAACACACGGGGAAATCACGCAATGCGCATCTCTTACGCCCTGAGCGCCGCGGCCAGCACTTTGGCCATCGGCATCGCCGCCCTCCCGGGCGCAGCCTTCGCGCAGTCGACCGGCTCGCAGGAATTTGAAAAGGACATCGTGGTCACCGGTACGCGCGGGCCGCAACAGGTTGCCGGAATTTCGGCTCCCGATACGGCCAAAGCCAAAGCGGTGCTGACGCAGGAAAATCTGGCGCATCAAAATCCCGGCCAGACCGTGCTCGATTCGATCAATCAGATTCCCAGCGTCAATTTCCAGAACAACGATGCTTACGGTTCGTCCGGTGGCACGCTGAACATTCGCGGCTTTTCGTCTGACCGCGTCAGCCTGACCTTCGACGGCGTTCCGCTGAACGATTCGGGCAACTACGCGATCTTCTCAAACCAGCAGGTCGATCCTGAAGTGATCGAGCAAGTCAGCGTCAATCTGGGCACCACCGATGTTGATAGCCCGACCGCGTCGGCGGCGGGCGGCACCGTCAACCTGCGGACCAAGAAGCCCGATCGCAATTTCGGCGCGATGATGTCGGGCTCGATGGGTCAGTTCGATTTCATGCGCGTGTTTGCCAAGATCGAAACCGGTGAATTCACCCCGAGTGGCACCCGCGCGTTCATTTCGGCCAGCACCGCCAGCAACCGGCTGCCGTTCAACAACTATGGCCGGATCGACAAGAAGCAGCTTAACGCCAAGATCTATCAGCCGCTGAGCGGCGACGATTTCATCTCGGTTGCGGGCCACTACAACCAAAATCGCAACAACTTCTTCGGCTCGGTGCCGCTGCGGACCGATCTGACGCAGAGCCTGACCAACGGCGCGATCCGGATCGTTGGCCCCAATTCCAGCAACCGTTTCCCGCTCAACAAGGGTGAGCGTTTCTACAACATCAACTACCCGTGCACGACTGCGGTTGCGCGCCCGGGACTGGCTGATACCCCGGCTGCGGCCCCGGCTAATCAGGCGAGCTGCGGAACCGAATTCGATCGGCGCTATAACCCGTCGAACACTGGCAACATCCGCGTTCAGGCCCGTTTCTCGCTGCGCGATAATCTCGTCCTGAATATCGAGCCAAGCTATCAGTACGTGAAAGCCAACGGCGGCGGCACAGTGACCGCCAGCGAGGGCTTGCGCGATATCAACCCGGCAGACCCGGACGGTGCCGGACCACTTGCGGCAATTGCAACGCCGTTCGGTGCGACCGTTGCCAGCAACAGCTGTCAGGCCGTACCGACCAGCGCATTCAACAACTGCACCCCCGGTTATCTGGGCGGCACCCCGTTCTTCGGCAAGGATATCAATGGCGACGGGGACTCCCTCGACACCGTCACGGTTATCGCCCCCAGCCAGACCCAGACCAAGCGGCTGGGGCTGATTGCCGGGCTGCGCTGGAATGTTGACGCAAACAACACCGTGCGCGTCAACTACACCTACGATCATGCCCGCCACCGCCAGACCGGCGAAGTGGGCTTGCTGCAAGCCAATGGCGAGCCGTTCGATGTGTTCCCGGTCAATGCCGGACAGCCGGATGCGACTGGCTCGATTCTGCAAAAGCGTGACCGTTTGTCCTATGCGGTCCTGCATCAGGTATCGGCTGAGTATCGCGGTGAATTCATGGACAGTCGTCTGGTGCTGACCGCTGGTCTGCGGATGCCGTTCTTCAAGCGCGATCTCACCAACAACTGCTACACCAGTTCGGCTGGCGGATTTGTGGAATGCTTCGGCACCAACGCCGCCGCCGCCACGCGGGCGGGCACACTCAACCCTTACGGCACTTCGACTGCGGCCAACGGTGCGCTCATCGTAACCGGTTGGTCTCCGCCACAGAAGCGCGTGCTCAATTACAAGAAGTTGCTGCCCAACGTGGGCTTCGTGTTCAACGTAGCGGGCAACGCCAGCCTGTTCGGCAACTTCTCGCAAGGGCTCTCGGTCCCCAGCACCGATAACCTTTACAATGCGTTTTACTTCCCGCTTAGCACCGCGCGGGCGCGGCCAGCGGCGGAAACCACTGATAACTTCGATCTGGGCATGCGGTTCCGTTCGGGCATGATTCAGGCGCAGGTCTCGGGCTTCTACAACCAGTTCCACAATCGTCTGGCCTCGGCCTATGATCCGGACATCAACCAGACAGTCTATCGCAACCTGGGCAATGTGAAAAAGTACGGCATCGACGGATCGATTGCGTTCCAGCCTGACGAACACATCTCGTTCTATATGTTCGGCAGCCTGCTAAGCTCTGAGATCCACGACAACATTGCGATAAGCGAAAACACCGATGGCACGCCGATCTATGCGCTGACTGCTGGCAAGCGCGAATCGGGTGCGGCCAAGTACAGCTTCGGTGGTTCGGTGCGCGCCAACGTCGGCCCGTTTGAAGTGGGCTTCCTCGCCAAGCGGACCGGCGAGCGTTACGTCTATGACAACAATGAAGCGGTCTTTATCGGCGCGTATAATCCATCGGGTGCCAAGGCCTGTTCTTCGGCAACGACCTGCACGACCCCGGTCGTCGTCCCGGCCACCGGGGTTAAGCAAGTCTATGGCGCGACCGCTCCGGCCTACTGGCTGGTCAACATGGATATCCGCGTAAAACTGGCACCATTGGGCCTTGCTGACAGCTACTTCCAGGTCAACGTCTACAACCTGTTCAACCAGCTTTACGTTGGCGGCTTCGGTGGCAACCTGAACCAGACACAGACCTTTGCCGCCACCACTGGTACGGCGGCCTATGGGTCAGTGCCAAACGTGCAAATCGGTGCACCGCGCACCGTCAGCGCCACGGTGGTGTTCAAATTCTGAGCTAAGTCGGACTGATCTTTGCAATACGAACAGGGGCGCTGCGGCGCCCCTGTTTGTTGAGCCTGCACCGCACCGTCATTCGTAAACGCAGGCATCCATCGCCTCGCTCCGCACCACCCCGCTGCGCGCGGCGATGGCGTTGCCGTGGCTGCGGGTGAAGCCAGAGGGATCGTTGACCTCGCGGCGTTTGGGGGCGGGCAGCGCTGCTGCAATCCGTGCTGCTTCGACCTGGCTAAGATGCGCGGCCGAATGGTTGTAATAGCGCTGCGACCCGGCCTCGACCCCGTATGTGCCCACGCCTGTCTCGGCGACGTTGAGGTACACCTCCATGATCCGCCGCTTGCCCCAGACATTTTCGATCAGGACGGTGAACCACACTTCAAGGCCCTTGCGGGCATAGCGGGTCCAGCCGGTGCCTTGCCACAGGAACACGTTCTTGGCGGTCTGCTGGCTGATCGTCGAGCCGCCGCGCAGGCGGCTGCTATTGGCGTTGCGCTGCATGGCCTTTTCGATCGCTTGGCTGTCAAACCCGGTGTGGCTGCAAAACTTGGCATCCTCGCCCGCGATCACCGCATCGACCATTGTCCGGTCAATCCGGCTGAGCGGAGCCCAGTCCTTGTCAAAGCCGCTGCGATCAAGCACCATGGTCATCGTGACCGGCACCGGGACCCATTTATACAGCAGGGTCAGGCCCAGGCTGAGCACTACGAACCACACGATGATCCGCCCGATCCACCAGCCGGCGTTATAGACAATGCCGTGTTGAACGGCGGGGCGGCTGGGGCGCAGGAACCGGAACATTGGTGCAGTGTTTAGCCAAGGCGGCTGGCACCGCAAGGGAGAGGTTGGGATGCAATTTGCGCAGCGCTGTTCATGGCTGATCGCGCCGCTGGCACTGATCGCCAGCCCGGTTGCGGCGCAAGAGCGCGAATTTTGCGCTGACCGTCCGGGGCTGGGCACGCCTGCCTGCACGATGGAGCCGGGACGCGTGATGACCGAGCTTGGCGTGGCGGCCTGGGACCATTCGAGCGGCAGGAGTTCGATCGAGGATGATCTGACTTACGGCAATCTGCTGGTCCGGATCGGGCTGGATCGGCTGACCGAAATCGAAGTGGGTGTGACGGGTTACAAAACCCTGCGCAGCCTTGACCGGGGCAGCGGCGCTATCGCCCGGGCCAAGGGGATCGGCGATACCACGGTTGCACTGCGGCGCAGTGTGTCGGGCCATGATGGTCCGATTGCCGTGCACGGTTTCGTCACCCTTCCAACCGGCGCGAAGGCGATCAGCGCGGGCGATTGGGGCGCAGGCGTGCTGGTGCCGATGGGGTTCAAGCTGGGCCACGGGCTTGAGCTTGATCTGACGCCCGAAATTGATGCCGCCGTCAACGGCAGCGGGACCGGACGTCATCTGCGCTGGGGCGGGGTGGCCGGACTAAGCCACGCGCTCGGCTCAAACGTAACCCTGGAGGGCGAGGTGGGCACTTGGCGAGACACTGATCCAGCCGGCCATGCCACCGATGCGCGTGCGGCGCTGTCGCTCGCGTGGCAAGCGGGCAAGGACTGGCAACTTGATCTGGAAAGTGACGCGGGGCTGACCGCCGCCGCGCCGCGCCACTCATTGCTGGTGGGGCTGGCACGGCGGTTTTAGGGTCAGGCAGCGGCGGGGATCAGCCGCTTGTCAGTGGCAATCCGCAGCATCGCTTTTTGCAGTTTTTCAAACGCGCGCACTTCGATCTGGCGCACGCGTTCGCGGCTGACCGAGTATTCCTGGCTCAATTGCTCAAGCGTTTGCGGCGCGTCGATCAGGCGGCGCTGCGTCAGAATGTGGCGCTCACGCTCGCCCAGACTGTCGAGCGCTTCAAGCAGCAGCGAATGGCGATTGCTCGCCTCTTGCGCTTCTTCAACGATCTGATCCTGCAGCGGGCCATTGTCCTGCAGCATGTCTTGCCACTGGCCTTCGCCGTCCTCGTTGAACGAGATGTTGAGGCTGGCATCGCCGCCCATCATCATCCGGCGGTTCATGTTGACCACTTCGGTCTCAGACACGCCCAGATCCGTGGCGATCTTGGTCACATGATCGGGGTGCAGATCTGAATCCTCGTAAGCATCGAGGTTTTTCTTCATCCGCCGCAGATTGAAAAACAGCTTCTTCTGCGCCGCCGTGGTGCCCATTTTGACGAGCGACCAGCTGCGCAGGATAAACTCCTGCATGCTCGCCTTGATCCACCACATGGCATAAGTGGCGAGGCGGAAGCCGCGATCCGGCTCGAACTTCTTGACGCCCTGCATCAGCCCGATGTTGCCTTCGGAAATCAGCTCGGCCACCGGCAGGCCATAGCCGCGGTAGCCCATGGCAATTTTGGCGACGAGCCGCAGGTGGCTGGTGACCAGCTGCTTAGCGGCTTCGGGATCCTGATGTTCGGCATAGCGTTTCGCGAGCATATATTCCTGCTCGGCGGTCAGCACCGGGAATTTGCGGATTTCGGCCAGATAGCGGTTAAGGCTCTGCTCCGGGCCCAGGCTTGGCAGCATATTGGCCGGACGCGGAGAAACACGCGTGGAAGTGGTACGCGCGGGCAGGTTCTTTTCGGGTGCAGACATGGTCTTCATTCGCCCTTTCATCGTCGGCATACTCATAAGGGACCCTTTAGAGGCATCCCTCGGCAGCAGCCACATGGGATATATTTATAACACAATCGCAGAGCTATTGTTCCTCAAATCGACCAACAGCGCCTCCATATCGGCAGGAAGAGAACTTTTGAACCGCAGCGCTGCCCCGCTGACGGGATGAATAAAACCCAGCACCGCTGCATGCAGTGCCTGCCGGGCAAAATTGTGCTCTGCCAGCAAAGCCTTAAGCCGGGCCGGGGTGCGGCCATAAGCGGGATCGCCCAGCAGCGGGTGCCCGATCGACGTCATATGCACCCGCACTTGATGGGTCCGCCCGGTTTCCAGCCGGCATTCGACCAAGGCCGCCGCGCCCAGTCGTTCCCGCGTGGTGTAGTGCGTAACCGCATGTTTACCGCGCCCGGCTTCGACCAGCGCCATCTTCTTGCGGTTGGTATTCGAGCGGCCGATCGATCCGGTTACAGTCCCGGCCAGCGGCACCGGCAAGCCCGCTACAATCGCCAGATACGCCCGTTCGAGCGAGTGATCGGCAAATTGCCGGGCCAGCCCCTCGTGCGCCGCATCGGTCTTGGCCACTACCAGCAGCCCCGAGGTATCCTTGTCGATCCGGTGGACGATGCCGGGCCGCGCCACCCCGCCGATGCCCGACAGCTGCCCCCGGCAATGGTGCAGCAGCGCGTTGACCAGTGTGCCATCAAGGTTTCCGGCTGCGGGATGAACCACCAGCCCGGCCGGCTTGTCGATCACGATCAGTTCCGCGTCTTCGTAAGCCACCACCAGCGGGATATCCTGCGCGGCGGCGGCCAGTTGAGTGGCGGCGGGAACGCGGATTTCAAAGGCTATCCCGGCGGCGGGTTTGAACGTGCCTTGCGCGGCAACCGCGCCGTTCAACCTGATCTGGCCCGCCGCCAGCAGCGCCTTGATCCGTTCGCGCGATAGACCGCTGGCATCGGCCAAGGCTTTGTCGAGCCGCTGGCCGCCATCGGCGATCACGCCAGAAATAATGGATTCCCCCCCATTCATTGCTAGGCAGATGGGGATGGCCATCGAACTGACAAGTGGCGTAACTGCCACACTGCTGGAAGAAGCGGCGCGCGCGCACCCGCTTGAATGCTGCGGGCTGCTGCTGGGGCGGGGCGCGCTGGTGGCAGCGGCCGTGCCCGCCGCCAATGTGCATCCCGCGCCGCACGATCATTTCGAGCTTGATCCGCAGGCGCTGATTGCCGCGCATCGCGCCGCGCGCGAAGGCGGGCCGCACGTGCTGGGCTATTACCACTCGCACCCCAATGGCCGCGCGCAGCCTTCGCTTACCGATCAAGCAGAAGCGAGCGGCGATGGCCGGATCTGGGCGATCGTGGCGGCGGGCGCGGTGACCTGGTGGCGCGATCAGCCCGGCGGATTTGAAGTGCTTCCCACGCGAGTCGCAGCGAGTTAAGGGAAGACCCCGCAAACAGGAATTACGATGACCGACGACGCCCTAGACCTTGCCAGCCTGCTTTGTTCGCGGCTGTGCCATGACTTGCTCAGCCCGGTCGGCGCGATGAGCAACGGGCTGGAATTGCTCGCCGAGGAACGCGATCCCGAAATGCGCAAGCGCTGCATGGAACTGCTCGAACAAAGCGCGCGGACCAGCGCCGACAAGCTCAAGTTTTTCCGGCTGGCGTTCGGCGGCGCAACAGGCTTCGATTATCAGGTGCCGGTGGCCGAACCGCGCGCGCTGATCGCCGCTCTGGTGGCCGGCAATGACCGGATCACGCTGAACTGGGCGCTGGGGGTGGACGAATTGCCCAAACCGGCGGTCAAGGTGCTGCTCAATCTGGCGCACATCGCAATCGACGCGCTGGTGCGCGGCGGCACGCTGGATATCGGCGCTGAAAGCCGCGCCGGGGCGAGCGAGATTGTGGTCCGCGCCGCCGGGCCCAAGATTGCGTTCGATGCTAATATCGGCAGGGCGCTTGATGGCTCGCTGCCGGTTGCTGATCTGTCGAGCCGCACCGCGCCCGCGTGGATGCTCCACTTGCTGGCTGCGCAACAAGGCGGCGGGCTGCAATTCGCGCTCTCGCCTGAGGCGCTGGTGATGGGCGCGGTGCTGCCAGAGGGGTGATGGGGCATGCGCCTCCTCAGAAACGCCCCCGCTGGGGGAGGTGGCAGCGCGAAGCGCTGACGGTGGGGGCAATCGCGCGAAAGACAGGCCCTCTCCGTTTCCCCCGGATCAGGTCCGGGGGCGGCACCTCCCCCAGCGGGGGAGGATTTTAGCAGTGTCCGAACTGATCCACTCCGAGAACCCGTCCCCCAACTGGATCCAGCGCCAGATCCCGGTTTCAATTGTGGTGATGCTTTACACCGGGATGCGCACCGGGGCGGAGGCTCTGGAGCGGCTGTGCGATC
>JANMBA010000176.1:0-5405 GCA_031360105.1 Novosphingobium sp. | reverse complement strand
ATCGCGGCGATGGCGGGCAATGAGGACGCACGGTTCATCGCCCCGCCGCCGTTCGCGATTGCGCATCATCTCCTCAAATGGTGGCTCAGCCAATGACCGAAGCGACCAAGCTGACAATCGACATCTATTCAGACGTGATGTGCCCGTGGTGCATCATCGGCTATGCGCAATTGCAAAAAGCGTTGGCGCAGCTGACGGGCGAGATCGAGGCAGAGGTGCGCTGGCTGCCGTTCGAACTTAACCCTGATATGCCGCCCGGTGGCGAGCTGCAGGACGCGCACATCATGCGTAAATACGGCCGCAGCCCGGATCAAGCCGCCGCGGGCCGCGCGCAACTGCATGAGATTGCCCAGCGCGCGGGCTATTCGTTCGCCTATACGGGTCCGGGCGAGGCTCCGGCGGGCATGATGCGCAACACGTTTGCGGCGCATAAGCTGCTCAAATGGGCGCTGATTGAGGGCGGCGCAGCAGTGCAGAACCGGCTGAAGTTGGCGTTGTTTGATGCCCATTTCCAGCAGCGCCGCGATGTCTCGGACCCTGACGTGCTGGTCGAGCTGGCCGCCGCGCAGGGGCTTGATCCCGCAGGCGCGCGCACCGCCTTGAGCAACGAAGCGCTGGGCGTGATCGTCAAGCGCGAGGAAGCTCAGGCCTATGACATGAACGTCACCGGGGTTCCGGCGATGCTGATTCAAGGCAAATTCATGATCCCCGGAGCGCAGGAGCCCGAGGTTTACGTGAACGCGTTACGCCGGGTGGTGGCACGCGGGGTCTAAACTGGCGAACAGGCCTTCGCTCAGCCACTGCGCGAACCAGCCGCCAAACTGTGCGGGATCGCCCGCGCGCTGGGCCGCTTCGCCAAACGGCAGGCCATTGGCGAGGCATTCCAGCGCGGCGAATTCAGCAGGGTTGAGCACGCGGTAATGCGGCGATAGCCCTTTGCGCCAGACCACCAGCACATTGGGGCGCGAGGGTTGTAAAGTGTCGTGTGGTTGCTGTTCGGCATGCAAAGACTGCCACAATCCAGCGCAGTCCTGCGTCACCGCCCGCGCGGCATAGCCGGCCGCCATTGCAAACCGCACAGTTTCCCAGTCGGGTTCGGCCAGTCCGGCTCCGGCCAGCGCGGGCGCTGTCAATTCCGGCCGGTCAGGTGCGGCGAAGGCTTGTTGCAGCTGCCATTCAAGCCAGGCCAGTTCGGGTACTTCGGGATCGCCCGCAAACAGCGTGGCCAGCAGTTCCGGGAAGCGGTCGCCATAGCTGTCGAGTGTCCAGCCGGTCGGCGGCTGCGCGATGATGTAGTGGCACGCGGCGGCGGTAAACGCCGCTTCACCTACCCAGCGCCGGGTGCGTTCAAAGCTGGTTTCGAGCGCCGCGATCAGACGGCTGCGGTATGCGTTCTGGTAGATTGCCATGCCCAGTGCGCTTGGCGCGGCGGCTTCGTCAGTGGCGCTGATCTCAACATAGAAGGCCTGCTGGCGCGCGGCGAGGGTCACGCCATCACGCTCGCCGCAGCGCGGGCCAGATCAAGCTCGATCAGCAGCTCGGCCAGCGGCGGGATCGCGTCGTCGCGCTCGATCATCGTCGCGCATGGTCCGAACCGCTGGACCGCGCGCTGGTAAAGGCTCCAGACTTCGGCGCAGACCGGGGCGTCGTGAGTGTCGATCAGCATCCCCTCGGGGCCGGGACTGTGCCCGGCGAGGTGCATCTGGCGGACCCGGCCATCCGGAATTCCGGCGATAAAATCATGCGGATCAAACTGGTGATTGATGCTCGAGACGAAGATGTTGTTCACATCGAGCAGCAAGTAGCACCCAGTGCGCTCGGTCAGAGCGGTCAGGAATTCCCACTCGGTGAAGCGGTTATCGGCAAAGCTGATATAGCTCGATGGGTTCTCGACCAGCAGCGGGCGTTCGAGCACGTCTTGCGCCCGCGCGACGTTGGCGGCGCAAATATCGAGCGCTTCTTCAGTATAGGGCAGGGGCAGCAGATCGTGCGAGTTAAACCCGGCGGGGCCGGTCCAGCACAGATGATCGGAGACCCACAGCGGGTTGATCCGCCGCGCCAGCGCTTTGAGTTCGGCCAGATAATCGGGGTTCAGCCCTTGCGCTGAGCCAAGCGACAGCGACACCCCGTGCAGCGCCACCGGGTGCCGTTCGCGCACCGCATCGAGCGTGTGCAACGCGCGTCCGCCGCAGGCCATGAAATTTTCCGAAATGACCTCGACAAAGTCGAGCGGCTGCGCCCGCGCCAGCACATCGCCATGATGCTCTTTGCGCAGGCCCAGGCCAAAGCCGGTGAAGGATGGAATTGTTTGGGACATCGCTCGCCAATTGGAAAAAGGGGGTGGCCCGGCCGGACGGGAGGGGGGAAAGGCGCCCGGCCGGGCCGAGGGCTGGATTACGACGCGTTAAGATCGCCGATGGTCCCGCCTTTGGTCAGGCAAGCGCCCGCTGCCAAAGCTTTGAAGCCGTGGCCCTTGCATTCGTTCATACCCTTGCATTCGTGCGCGGTGGTCTTGCAGTCGCCGCTGCCTTTGCAGCTGTTGACGCCGTAGCAATGCACGGTGTCGCTTTGACCCAGCGCCATGCCGCTGCTGCCCGAAGGCGGGGTGGCGGCGCCGGCCAGTGCGGCAAAGGCGAAAGCGGCTGCTGCGGCGGCCAGGGTTGTTCCGGTTTTGAGGTTCGACATGAAAAAGTCTCCGCTGTTGAATAGTGCCGAGGTGGCATGGGGAGTTTCGCCGCGGGCCAAGCGCAAGTTACAGCGGGGCCGATTTAATTTTTTTGGCGGCGGCAGTGTAACCCGATCAAGCGAGCGGGCGAATTGACCGTTACCTGCTGCACTGGCGGCAGGCTGACTTATCATTGGAGAATCCCATGTCCTCGACGAAAACCGCCAGCGCGATCGCCGCGCTCGCGCTGGCCGCGATTGCCACCGTTAGTGCTACCAGCAGCCATGCCGCCAAGCCGATGGAAAAATGCTTCGGCGTGGCCAAGGCCGGCAAGAACGATTGCAAAGCGGGCGCTGGCACCAGCTGTGCGGGCACCTCGACGCGCGATTATCAAGGTAACGCCTGGACGCTGGTTCCGGCCGGCACCTGCCTGACCACCAAGACCCCCAAAGGCCACGGCACGCTGGCTCCGCAAGCATGAACGCAGCGCGCGCCATAACGCTGCGGTACGATGCAGTGGTGCGCAGCCTCGCGGGCCGAGTGCCCGAGGGACTGGTGCTGCTGTTCGTGCGGATCGTGCTGGGCGGGGTCTTCTGGCGTTCAGGCGCGACCAAAGTGGCTGAGGGCACGTGGTTCCAGTTGACCGACACCACTTATGAGTTGTTCCGGACCGAATATGCCGGGGTGCCTTTGCCGGCCGAGCTGGCTGCGGTAATGGCCAATACGGCTGAACACGTCCTGCCCGCGCTGCTACTAGCCGGGCTGTTCACGCGCGGCGCAGCGCTCGGCTTGCTGGGGATGACCATGGTGATCCAGTTTTTTGTTTATCCTGATGCCTGGTGGCCCGAACATTCGCTGTGGGTGGCACTCGCGGCGGTCCTGATCTTGCGCGGCGGCGGACTGTTGTCGCTCGATGCATTGCTGACCCGAGGTCGCAGATGATTGCCGACGATGCCAGCCTGACCCGGCTTGCCGGGCTGGCCCAGCGGGGCGACAAGGCGGCTTATGCGGCGCTGCTTGGCGCTGCGCAGCACTGGCTGGTGCGCTATTACCGGCGCCGGGTGACGCCGTGCCAGCTCGACGATCTGGTGCAGGAAACGCTGCTTTCGGTCCACCGCAAGCTCGCCAGTTATGAGCCGAGCCGACCGTTCGCGCCATGGCTGGCGGCAATTGCGCGCTACCGCTTTGTCGATCACTTGCGGCTGGTCTATCGCCGGGCCGAAGATGAACTCGATGCCGCCATGCAAGCCGACGATCCCGACGAACCCGCGATGATCGCGCGGATCAGCCTCGAACGCTTGTTCGAAGCGCTGCCCGCGCCGCAACAGCGCGCGATCGAGCTGGTCAAGATTTCCGGCCTGTCGATCAGCGAAGCCTCGGCCAGCACCGGCCAAAGCGAATCGCTGATCAAGGTCAACATTCACCGGGGCATCAAGCGCCTCGCTGCCCTGGTCGAAAGAGGCTGACGCAATGCCAGACAAAACCACAGATTTGATCGCGGGGCTGGTTGCAGACTTGCAGCCTGTCACCCCGCTGCGCCAGCGGCGCGGCATGACCGTGGCCGTGCTGGCACTGGGCGCGGGCGTTTTGGGAATGCTTGGCCTGTTTGGGATGCGGCCCGATTTGCAAGCTGGCCGGCCCGATGCAATGATGCTGATCAGCAGCGGATTGTTTCTGGTGCTGGCGCTGGCTTCGGCCTGGGCGGTGGTCGATGCGGCGCGGCCCTATGTGGGCGTGCGGCGCGAAGGCTGGGGCTGGACCGCACTGATGGCGGCGGTGTTGCCGGTGGCGGCGCTGGCCTTGCTGGTGGGCGAATGGGCCCGCGGCGCGCCCAGCGAGCTATCGCTGGACGGGGTGGCCTGCATGAAATTCGGGCTGGGCTGGGGGCTGCTGACCGCAGCTGCGCTGGTCTGGTGGCTGCGCCGCGGCGCAGCGTCGCGGCCTGACCGGATCGGCTTGCTGACCGGCGTGGCGGCGGGTGCGGCGGGAGTCTTGGCGGTGTCGCTCTATTGCCCGCACAATGATCTGGTGCACATCGGGATATGGCACGGGCTGACGGTGGTGCTGGCTGGGGCGATCGGGCGGCTGGTAGTTCCGCGCTTGATCGCGTGGTAAGCTAAACCAGCCCCAACCGGGCGAGGTCACTGGCCAGCTTGCCTGGCATCGCGTCGCCTGCGACTTCGCCCTCGGCCAGATCGCGCGGGGCGTCTTCATTGGCCAGATAACGCCAGCCCTGATGCGCGCGTTTGGGCACCGGGTACACGTCGATCAGCTGCGTTGAGATGATGATGTTGGTGCGGCCGCCTTCGGCTTCTTCGAACCGCAAAATTTCACTCCGCGCGACCAGCTGGTGCTTGTACACCCAGTAAAGTGATCCACCCGGCGCAATTTCGCCAGCGCGTTTGGGCAGATAGCGCGTGGTCAGCTGCGCTTCGCTGCCCCGGCTGGCGAACCAGCCGTGCAATTGCTCAAGCGACTGCGCGCCGTAAGCAACCTTGGTCAGGTGCAGCGGCATCAGGCTAGCCCGCTCAGCACGGCCAGCCCCAGGAACGTGAAGAAACCCATCACATCGGTCGCCATCGTCACGAACACGGCTGAAGACACCGCCGGATCGATCTTGAACCGGTCGAGCGTCAGCGGCACCAGAATCCCGGCGAGGCCAGCCACCAGATTGTTGATCAGCATCGCCGCTGCGATGACCACCCCGAGCAGCGGGTTTTCAAAAATCAGCCCAACCCCG
>JANMBA010000171.1:0-2924 GCA_031360105.1 Novosphingobium sp. | reverse complement strand
GTGTCCTGGTCCAAACGGCAGTGACCACTCGTTGGGGTTTGTGCGGGGCCCAGAGGTAGAAACCGGTCACGTCCTTGTCGGGGGGCACGCACAAACGACGGGGGCGGCTGGTTTCCCTGCCGCCCCCGCGCGCTTGTTTTCGGTTTGATTGGCTTAGGCGGCGTTAGCGCCGGCCATCGCCGATGACGTAGTGTTGAACGTGGTCTTCAGCTCGTTGCCTAGACCCTGCATGGCAGTAATCGCAGCAACCGCAATCAATGCACGATCAGGCCATATTCGATGGCGGTCGCGCCAGCGCCGTCACGGATCAGTTTTCTGATGAAAGTCATGATTGGTCTCCTGAGGTCTTCCCAAGTCACTCGGTTCATTCCCCACCGTCCGGACCAAGCAATCCTGAAATCTAAGGGCATAGCCCTAAAGATTGCTTAATCAGTGGCGGATTTTGCAGCGGCTTATTCCAACGAAAAGGGGCGGCAAGTTTCCCTGCCGCCCCCGCGTTCGTGCACCCGCGGGTGCAGTTACACCGCTAACGTGCCTTAGGCAGCGTTGGCACCGGCCATTGCCGACGAAGTGGTGTTGAAGGTCGTCTTCAGCTGGTTGCCCAGGCCCTGCATTGCAGTGATGGCAGCAACAGCGATAAGCGCTGCGATCAGGCCATATTCGATGGCAGTGGCACCAGCTTCGTCACGGATCATTTTGTTGATGAATGTCATTTTCAGTCTCCTAGAGTTAGTCTTCAGATTACCCGGCTCGTTCCCTGTCACCCGGATTGAGCAATTGCCGGATTAAGGGAAAGTTCTTGCCAAATGTTTAACTTGCGGTGGAACCTGCAACGGCATTTGCGGTTGCGCTTGACACGTGGTTCCAAGTTCCTTGGGTAGCGTTTGCGAAGCCCTGTAACGCTGTCAGCATCGCCAAGACGATCAGCGCACAGATTAGCCCCATTTCAATAGCCGACGTGCCCCGTTCGTCGCGGATCAGTGCTGTCATCAGTGATTTCATGATCCCCGTCTCCGCATCATTGGCAGATGGGTTCAAATATCGGGTGCATTCCTAATAATTCGTTTACGCCGCGCCGATGATTGAAAAGAATTCCGACAATGCTTGAGGTGGTGGCGCTGGCGCTGATTGACCAAAGCGGCCGCGTATTGATGCAGCGCCGCCCTGGGAACCGGCAGCATGGCGGACTATGGGAATTCCCTGGGGGCAAGCTTGAAGCTGGCGAAACCCCGGTTTTCGGCCTGATCCGCGAGATCACGGAAGAACTGGGCCTTGAATTGGTCGAGCCAGACTTGCACTGGCTGGCGGAGGCCCAAGACCGCGCCGCCGGGATTGTCATCAACCTTTACACCTGCCGCCACTGGGCGGGTGATCCGCAGTGCCTTGATGCGCAGGTGATCGGCTGGTTTGCGCCCGGCGAGCTGGACGATTTGGCGATGCCGCCGCTTGACCGGCCCTTGGCCGGGGCGGTCAAAGCGGTGCTGGGATCGGCCAATTAGGCCCTTGCCAAGCGTGGGGCAGCGACCTATGTGCGCCACTCAAATGCGCCCGTAGCTCAGCTGGATAGAGCATCAGACTACGAATCTGAGGGCCGGACGTTCGAATCGTTCCGGGCGCACCATTTTCCCCACTGACCGTGTAATTCAGGGCTTTGGTGCGACGTGTCCGCCGAACTTAAAGCGCATCGCCGATAGCAACCGGTCACCAAACCCGTCGGCGGTGCGCGACCGAAACCGTTCGTAGAGCGACATGGTCAGCACCGGGGCGGACACTTGCTGTTCGAGCGCGGCTTCGACCGTCCAGCGGCCTTCGCCCGAATCCTGCACCTGCGGCGAATAGGGGGCGAGATCAGCGTGCTCCGCCAGCGCATCGGCGCTGAGATCGAGCAACCACGAGGTGACCACGCTGCCGCGCCGCCACAGCTCGGCAATTGCCCCGGTGTTAAGATCATAGCGCCGTTCTTCAGGCACTCCGGCACTGTCCGCGCTGGCCAGCAGCGCGAAGCCTTCGGCATAAGCCTGCATCATCCCGTATTCGATCCCGTTGTGGACCATTTTGACGTAGTGCCCGGCGCCCGCTGGCCCGCAATGGAGCCAGCCCTGTTCGGCGGTATCGGTGAAAGCCCCGGCGGCAGCGCGCGCCGGTGTGCGCTGGATGTCGCCCGGGCCCGGCGCGAGTGTGGCAAAAATCGGCGCGTTGCGTTCTGCTGCGGCCGCCGCTCCGCCGACCATCAGGCAATAACCACGCTCGAGCCCAAAGACTCCGCCGCTGGTCCCGACATCCAGCATATCGATCTGTTTCTGAGCGAGCATGGCAGCGCGCACAACGCTGTCTTTGAAGTGCGAATTGCCGCCGTCGATCAGCGTGTCGCCGGGTTCTAGCAAATCAGCCAGCGCGGCAATCGTGCTATCGGTGATCGCACCTGCGGGCACCATCAGCCAGACCGTGCGCGGGGCTGGCAACTGCGCCACCAATTCGGCCAGCGTCGCCGCCCCGGTTGCTCCAGCGGCAACAATCGGGGCGCAGGCTGCCGGGTTGATGTCCTGAATGGCCACCTGGTGCCCGCCGCGCAGCAGCCGCTGGGCCATGTTGCCGCCCATTTTGCCCGCGCCGACAATCCCGATCTGCATTCGCTACAATCCTTGTGTGCCGATCGACCCTAGCCGGGCGGGGCAGGTATTCAACCGGCTTGCGCCAGCCAGTCCTTCAATTGTACTGCCGGGTCGGTCAGCGCGGCTGGATCGGCCGGCCTGAACCCGGTCTCGACCAGCTTGCGGCCCTGCGCATAATCGCGCACGCAGTTGACGCAGTCGAGTGCGATGACCTGGCCGGCGCGCAAATAGATCACCGTAAAGCTGCGGCTGGCCGGATCGCCGCGGACCAGTTCCTGATCGTACCCGATCGACAGCCCGACGGTTTGCAGC
>JANMBA010000164.1:0-4817 GCA_031360105.1 Novosphingobium sp. | reverse complement strand
GGTCCGGTGGCTTAGCCAGCGGGTAATTTCGGCTTCGTCCAGCGCGATGGCTCCGGTGATCCGCGCGCCCTTGGCCTCGCCCTGCGCCTCGCCCACTGCAAGCCACTCGGCGCGGGCCAGCGGCGAGGCTGGATCGAGCCGCAGACCGCGCCCGCCAGCGGTCAGCCACTCTTCCCCGCTGGGCGCGCGGCGACGGGCAATGCTATCGGGGTAGGCCTCGGCCAGCAAAATTCCGAGCGGCGGCGCGTTGCCCGATTGGCTTGGTGAACTGGCAATCCTTGCCCAGCCACCTGCCAATTTGCGCGATGCTTCCGCCCGGCTCGACCGATCCCCGTTCCATCGTTCCAGCCGGGCTGCCAAGTCGTCACCGCGCCCGCCAAGCCCGCGCTCCTGCAACAGCAGCGCCAATTTTGCTGCACTTTCCTGCGCTCCATGCTGCGCAGCATAAAGCAGCATATGCGCTAAGGGCGGCGCCATTGGCAGTGCCGCCATGCCGCGGCCGTGCGGGGTGATTTTGGCCGTGTCATCAAGCGCACCAAGCGCTTGTAAAGTCGCGGTTGCTGCGGCCAATGCTGCACCGGGTGGGGGATCAAGCCACGCCATCGCCGCAGGCTCCGCCGTGCCCCATTGCGCCAGCGTCAACCGCAGTGGCGCAAGGTCTGACGTTAGCATCTCGGGCGGATCGAACGCGGCCCGCCCCGGATGGCCGGCCTCCTCCCACAACCGGTAAGCCACCCCCGGGCCTTGCCGCGCCGCGCGGCCTGCGCGCTGGGCAGCGGCGGCTTGCGAGGCACGGTGCGTGACCAGCCGCGTCACCCCGGCGGCCTTGTCGAACTCCGCGCGCCGCGAAAGGCCGGCATCAACCACCACCGATACCCCGTCGAGCGTCAGCGAAGTCTCTGCAATCGCGGTCGCCAGCACGATCCGCCGCCGACCCTGCGGATCGCGCTTGATCGCCGCGCGCTGGGCCGCCGGCTCGACCTGACCGTGCAGCGGCAGGACCAGCGCTTGCGGCAATTTCTCAGCCAGCCGTTCGCGCGTGCGCTCGATTTCACCCAGGCCGGGCAAGAACGCCAGGATATCGCCCTGCTCATCGCGCCACGCGGTCAGGACGGCGCTGGCCATCGCATCGTCGAGCCGCAGCTCAGGCCGCGCACCAAGCCAGCGGATGGTCAGCGGATGGGCCTTGCCCGCGCTCTCTACGACCGGCGCGGCGCCCAGCAGGCCTGCAAACCGCGCCCCGTCGATCGTCGCGGACATCACCACCAGCCGCAGGTTCTCGCGCAGTACGCCAGCGCTTTCGAGTCCGAGGGCAAGGCCAAGATCGCTATCAAGGTGGCGTTCGTGGGCTTCATCGAACAGCACCGCTGATACCCCGGCCAGCTCAGGATCGCGCAGGATCATCGCCACGAAGATCGCCTCCGTCACCACCAGCACGCGAGTTTTTGCCGAGCGTTTGGTATCAAGCCGGGTCAGGTACCCAATCGTCTCGCCCGCCGCCTCGCCCAGCAGTTCGGCCATCCGCTCGGCCGCCGCGCGCGCTGCTACCCGGCGCGGCGAGAGCACAATCACGCTGCCGGTGCACCACGGCTCGTTCAGCAAGGCGGGGGCCACCGCTGTGGTCTTGCCAGCACCGGGCGGCGCGATCAGCACTGCTGACGTGCCCGCGCGCAATGCCGCCAGCAGATCGGGCAGGACGGCGTGGATGGGCAGCTCGGTCATGCCCGCACCCCTACCCCATCGGGTACATGATTTCCTTCGAAACCTGGTTGATCGCCTTCATGGTCTCGTCTGACAACACCAGATCTGCTGCCGCAAAGATTTCATCGAGCTGGTCTTCTTGGCTGGCCCCCACAATCGTCGAGGCGACGAAATCATGCTGCTTCGACCAGGCCACCGCCAACGTCACCGTGCTGATCCCGGCTTCCTTGGCAATGTCGGCAAAGCGCGCGGTTGAGGCGAGCGACTTGTCATTGACGAAGCGCCGCCCCATCGCGGCCTGACGGCCTTCCATTCCCAGATAACGGGTGAACCGCGCACCCTCGGGCCGCCCGCCATCGTTGTATTTGCCCGACAGCACCCCGCCACCAATCGGCGAATAGGGAATCAGGCTGACCCCTTCCTGACGGCAAACCTGCGCCAATTCGTCTTCAAACCGGCGGTTGTTCAAGCTGAAATTATTCTGGATCGTCTGATAGCGCGCGGTGCCGAGCTTTTCGGCCGTAGCGATGCTTTTCATCAGGCCCCAGCTGGTCTCGTTCGAACAGCCGGTGATCCGCACTTTGCCCGCGCGGACCAGCTCATCGAGCACCTCCATCGTCTCGTCATAAGCGAGCTCGTGATCAGGCCAATGGGTCTGGTAGAGGTCGATATAATCGGTGCCAAGCTTGGTCAAGCTGGCTTCAACCGCGCTGACGATATTGCGCCGGTCCAGCGCGGTCATGCCATTGCGCAGCGGGCTGCGGAACCAGACGTGGCTTGGCCCGGAAACTTTGGTGGCCAGAATAATCGCATCACGCGGCTTGGTCTTGAGCCATTTTCCGACGATTTCCTCAGTCCGCCCCACCCATTTGATATCCGGCGGCACTGGGTAACCTTCGGCGGTGTCATAAAAATCGATCCCGGCGTCGAAACTGCGGTCAAGGATGCGCAGCGCGGCAGCTTCATCGGTCTGGCTGCCGAAAGTCATCGTCCCCATGCAGATGTCGGACACGACTATAGCTGATTTGCCGAGGCGCTTATGTTGCATGGGGGTGATCTCCGGACACTGGATGGTGGTTGTTCAGCGCCGAATTGCCGGTTTGACGCCGCACGGTCAAGTGCGCCGGACGTCCGGGAGACAAGCGGACGTCCGGCGACTTTGCCGGTCAGCTAAACCGCGACCAGTTCGCGCAGCCGGGTGCTGACCGCGTCGCGGTGACTGCGACGTGCGGCACGGTCCTGCTGCGACCACGATACACGCAGGCCCGGCACCCCGGCACGGTCCATCGCGCGCTGCCAGGAATAGAATTCCTCCAGGCTCAGCCGGTAGCGCAGCATGACCTCATCGATGGTCATCAGGCCGGTTTCCACGGCGGCAACCACTTGCGCCTTGCGGCTGGCCACCCAGCGCGACGTATTGGCCGGCGGCAGGCTGTCACGAGTGATGATTTCGTGGCTCGGCCCGACGATCCGGGCGGGGCGGGAATTGGTGTATTCGATCATTTTACGGCCCTCGATTTGAGTGGCCCCCAAGTCCGGTTACAATCTGCCGGGCGTGGTTAAGAATGGCTAAATTTAGCGCTCAGCTCGCCGCGCGAGCAGTGCGGCAATCGCCGAACGGCACTGCCGCCGCGATGAACGGACACTGCGGCGAAAATCAATAGCGGCGAGCAACCGCAAATTCAGCCGCTTCGACCATCGCGCTGCGCGCTTTGCTGGGCGGGAACCCGGCAATCGCGGCGATGGCACGCTGGGCAAAGTGGCGCGCGCGGTCGCGCGTGGCGCTGATCGCGTCGTGATCGCGGATCAAGCCGACGGCCCGCGCCAGATCGTCATCGCTATTGCGGTGCCCCATGATCGCATCTTTCCAGAAGGCGCGCTCAGCCGGGGTGCCGCGAGCATAGGCCAGGATCACCGGCAGGGTCATCTTGCCCTCGCGGAAATCGTCGCCTTTGCCTTTGCCCATCTCGTTTTCGTCGGAATCGTAGTCGATCGCATCGTCAACCAGCTGGAAAGCGATTCCCAGATTGCGGCCATAGTCGTCAAGCGCGCGCTCTTCCGCTTCGCTCTTTTCGGCTACCACGGCGGCGATCCGGGTCGCGGCGGCAAACAGCGCGGCGGTCTTCGCGCCGATGATTCCAAGGTAGCGTTCTTCGCTCGTTTCGATCTGGCGTTGCGCTGAAAGCTGATCAACCTCGCCTTCGGAGATCACCGAACTGGCGCTCGACAGGATCTTGAGCACTTTGAGGCTGCCGTCTTCGACCATCAGCTCAAAGCTGCGGGTGAACAGGAAATCGCCGACCAGCACGGTGGCCGGATTGCCGAAGATCAGATTGGCGGCGGCCTTGCCCCGGCGTAATTCGCTGCCATCGACCACATCATCGTGCAGCAGCGTGGCGGTATGGATGAACTCCACCGCCGCTGCCAGCTTGTAATGGCGGGTGCCCTGGTAATCACACAGCGCCGCACCGGCCAGCGTGAGCATCGGGCGCATCCGCTTGCCCCCGCCCGCGATCAGGTGCCCGGCCAACGTGGGGATCAGCGGAATCGCGCTCTGCATCCGGTCAAGGATCACCGCGTTGACCGAATTCATACCCTGCGCGGTCAGCGCCATGATCGGGTCCAGCGACGGCTCGCTAGCGCGCGGTTTCAGGGAAATTACATCAGCGCTCATAGTCCAAGCGCATAACCACCACGCTCGCTGCTGTGCAAGTGCAAAGCGGGCAATGGTATTGCGCAAAATGTCATGCTAGCCAGCCGCCATGTCACACGAATTGCCTGACCCCGCGCTCGCCAGCTTTCGCGCCAGCATCGACAATATCGACGCCGCGCTGATCCACATCCTGGCCGAGCGGTTCCGCATCACCAAGGCGGTCGGGACCTACAAGGCCCTTAACGCGCTGCCGCCCTCGGACCCGGGCCGCGAAGAGCGCCAGATCGCCCGGTTGCGCAAACTGGCCGGCGACGCTCAACTTGATCCGGAATTCTCGGAAAAATTCCTGCGCTTCATTATCGATGAGGTCATTCGCCATCACGAACAAGCTGCGTCAGTTTGAATCTGCCAGGCAAAACCAATTTTTCAAATTATTATTTAATACAGTTCCTTAGTTACTTGG
>JANMBA010000140.1:0-2328 GCA_031360105.1 Novosphingobium sp. | reverse complement strand
ATCGGCGGTCAGCACGCGATACACCGCCAGCGCATGCGCCATGATCGCCGGCTGGGCATTTTCGGTGAGCTTCAATTCCTCCTCGGGCCCGTCACGCATCAGCCGCGCGAGATTCTGCCCGAGCGCCTCATCGACCAAGTCGAACGTGTCACGCGCGGTGCGAGTGGCGTCAGCGAGCGCAGCGCCCATGCCGACCGCCTGGCTGCCTTGCCCGGGGAAAATGAAGGCGCGCATTTATGCTCCTGTTGGTTTAGCGTTCGCCGCGCGGACTAGGCCGGTCGCGGTTCCATGCCAAGCCTTTGGGGGATGAATGACGATAGCGGCGAACCAGCGGATGCTTGGTCCTTGGATGACCTTGTCGCTGGTCGTCGGCAGCATCATTGGCACTGGTATCTTCCTCCTCCCGGTGGCGCTAGCACCGCTGGGCGCGAGTGTTCCGATCGGCTGGCTGGTAAGCGGGATTGGGGTCATGGCCATCGCGTTTTGCGCCTCGCGGATCGTGAGCCCCGACGGCGGTGGGCTGCAGGCATACGTCGAAAAAGAGCTAGGATTGACGATCGGTTTCCTCGTCACCTGGATGACCTGGTGTGCGACGTGGATCGGAACTCCTGCGGTCGGGTTGGCCGTTGCAACCACCTCCGCCCGGATATTTCCAGCGCTGGCCGGCCACGACAGCCTGATCGCTTTTGGCTCAATGCTCATCATTCTCGCGCTCAACTTACGCGGTGTTCGAGTAGTGGGTGAATTTACCATGATCACCGTGATGATCCGGTTACTTCCCCTTCTGGCCGTGATGCTTATCGCCGCCTTGGTCATGCTGCAGGGGCAACTGGCGCAGCCAATCGACCAGCCCCCGGCCACGCTAGGCAATGTCGCGACGGCGGCGGCTTTGTGCCTTTTTGCGCTGACCGGCTTTGAATATGCCTTGTCGCCAGTAGGTAAAATTCTAGATCCGAAGCGCAACCTGGTGCGCGGCTTGCTGATCGGCGTGGCACTTGTCGCGATCATCTACCTCGCGACCACCGTCTCGCTGAGCCTGATTGTCCCGAACAGTGCGATCGCGACGTCCGACGCGCCCTTTGCCAATGCAGTCGCCGCGCACTGGGGCGAAGGCGCAGCCTTGGCCGCAGCCGGAGCGATCGGCATCAGCGCCGTTGGCGCGCTCATCCCGGCAACCCTGGCGGTCGGAGAAATGCTTTACTCGATGGCCTTGCGCGGCGACGTTCCCCGGACATTCACCCGCACCAATCGATATGATGCGCCCTATCTCGCGCTTCTTGCCGGAGTGGGCCTGTCCTCATCTTTGCTGCTACTCAACGCCAGCAAAGGAACGGCGGGACTGTTCACCTTCATCACGTTGCTGGCCTCGGATGCAGTCCTGTATCTCTACGCTGCCGCGACGATTGCCGCCGCTATCAAGGACCGACGGCTGAGCACGACCGTCGCCGCGATCATCGGCATCGCCTTTGTCCTGTTCGCTTTCTACGGGTCGGGCCGCGAGTCGTTCCTGCTGTCCTTCGGGCTGGTCGGAACAGGAGTCTGCGTTCATCTCGTCAAGCGCGGTCGCAGCTCCACGGCGACCGATCCAGCCGCGCCTCCGGCACCAGTCGCCTGAGCTTGTGCGCGAAACTGCGCAGGCATACTTCACTCGTCCCCAGCGGCCCCGCGACATAGCTTGGGCTGGCCATCCCCGCCTGCACGCGGCTGATCAGCACCGTATCCTCGTCATTGACCCTGCGGTTGATTCGCCAGTTTAGATAGCGCGCAGCGGTCATCTCGCGCCTGCTGTCGGGCAGCGCATAGCTGATCTCGCGGATCACGGTTTTCGTGCCCGCCACTGGCAGGAATTGCATGAAGTCGACCTGGTCAGGATAAATATCGAACGCGACATTGGGGAACAGCTTGAAATACAACCATTTGCGGCGGTGCGAGACAGGCAGATGCGCGACCTCGGGCAGCAGCTTCTGATAGGCCCGCTCGGCCGGGTTGCTGCTTGAGCCCTCGACGAGGTCGCCCTCCATCCGGTCGACATGCTGACCCGCCTCGATGCGATAGCCGCGCCCAAACAAGCGCGTCAGCCCCGGATGACCGACCGGGATATGCAGCCCGTCGGAATAATTGTCGGCAATCGTCTTCCAGTTGAGGTCGCGCGGGCGAAGCGTCAGCCGGCCGATCGGGCGCAGTTCCTCAAACCGGTACGGCGCAATTTCGGCCTCGTGCGGCGCCATCATTTCGGCCACCGAAGGCGCCCCGGGCTCTAGCGTGACGAACAGGAAACCACGCCACTGCTCCAGCGCAACCGGGATCAGCCCGAGCGTCGCCGGGTCG
>JANMBA010000135.1:0-5090 GCA_031360105.1 Novosphingobium sp. | reverse complement strand
CAAGAAATACCATAGCCGCGCCTATTATCGCAGCTGCCGCCATTCGCCCGGCACCACCGGCCTGATCGCCGGCGGCGCGACCGGCGCGGTGGTCGGCTCGAAGGTGCTCGGCGGCGGGATCGTCGGCGTTGCAGCCGGCGCGGTTGGTGGCGCGTTTGCGGGCCGTGCGGTCGATCGCACGATCTCGGCCAAGAAGCGCTGCCACAACTACCGCCGCTAGGCCGTGGACCAATCGCGCGCAGCAACTGGCCCGCAACCGGACCGGTATCATGCGCGCGATCCACGGGCCCGGGCTGCGGCCGCCGCTCTGGCGATTGAAGCGGCAATTGTCGCTGCGATAATATTCGGGCTGGCCGGACCCGTGGCGTTATTGCCGCCGGCGCCGGCCAGCCTCGTTTCGGTTGTGCTTGATCCGCCGCCGCAACCCAAGGAGCGGCTCAAAGCCAGCGGTTCGACCGAAAATGGCCGCGCCGCGCCGCCCTCGCTTAAGTCCGAAGCCGCGCCCGTGGTCACCCCGCTCAGAGCAATCGTCGAGCCAAGTCCAGTGCCTGCGGCCAAAATTCCAGCCGCTTCGATCGGCGTGAAGGCTGGCGCGGCGGCGCAGCCCGGCGCAGGCAGCGGAGCCGGAGGGCTGGGCACCGGGTCGGGTTCGGGCACTGGCGGCAATGGCACCGGTGATGGCAACGGTGACGGCGATGGCGGAGGTTCAGATCCCGACTGGATCGGCGGCAAAATCAAGAACGGTGATTATCCCAAAGCGCTGCGTGAAGCCAATGTCAGCGGCACCACCGTGGCGCAGATCGCGGTTGGCCCGGCTGGCCGCGCGACCGGGTGCCGGGTCACGCGGTCAAGCGGCAACCGCGAACTTGATAGCACCACCTGCCGCCTGGTGCTGGAACGCTTCCGCTTCAAACCCGCGCGCAATGCCGCCGGGCAAGCCGTGGCAGCGCAGATCGAATACGAACAGGAATGGGACGCCCCACCCCCGCCGCCGCCCGAGGTGAATGAGCGATAGTACCGTTAGTTATTCGTCCCCGACGCGCTCAATTTGCGCCCCAACCAGCGCCAGCTTCTCCTCCAGCCGCTCATACCCGCGATCCAAGTGATACAGCCGGTGAACTTGCGTTTCGCCCTCAGCCGCCAGCCCGGCGATCACCAGGCTCATCGAGGCGCGCAGGTCGGTCGCCATGACTTCAGCGCCGGTCAGCTTCTCGGTCCCGTGAACCACCGCAGTGCGGCCCTTGGTTTCGATATGCGCGCCCATCCGGTTCAGCTCGGGGACGTGCATGTAGCGGTTTTCAAAGATCGTTTCGGTCAGCACCGATGCGCCTTCGGCTTTGCACAGCAGCGCCATCATTTGCGCCTGCATGTCAGTGGCAAACCCGGGGTAAGGCGCGGTGGCGAGCGTCACGGCTTTCAGCGGTCCATCGGCGGTCACCTGAATACCGCCCGGCTTGGGCTCAACCGAAACTCCGGCATCGCGCAGTGCTTGTACGGTCGCATCCATCTCGTCGATCACGGCATGCTTGAGGAATACTTCGCCCCCGGTGATCGCGGCGGCGCAGGCGTAAGATCCGGCCTCGATCCGGTCGCTCATTACGCGGTATGTTGCGCCGTGCAGCCGGGGGACGCCGTGGATAGTGATGTCCGAGCTGCCAATCCCTTCGATCTGCGCGCCCATCGCGGTCAGCATATTGCACAGATCGACAATCTCGGGCTCACGCGCGGCATTGTGCAGCGTGCTTTTGCCGGTGCACAGTACGGCCGCCATCAGCGCGTTTTCGGTCGCGCCGACCGAGACCACTGGGAAGCTGTAGCGCCCGCCGGGCAGCCCGCCATCGGGCGCAATCGCGCGGACATAGCCCGCCGCCAGTTCGATCGTCGCGCCGAGCGCCTCGAGCACCTTCAAGTGCAAGTCGATCGGGCGGTTGCCGATCGCGCAGCCGCCGGGCAGCGAGACGGTCGCCTCGCCCATCCGTGCCAACATTGGCCCGAGCACCAGGATCGAGGCGCGCATCTTGCGAACCAGTTCGTACGGCGCGACCGACGAGGTGATCCGGGGTGCCTCCAGCGTCATGACCCGGCCAAAATCGGACGGGCGGCTGCCGGCGATGCTGGTCGAAACCCCGAACTGGTTCATCAGGTGCTGGAACCCGTCGATATCGGCCAGCCGCGGCAGATTGCGCAGCGTCAGCGGCTCATCGGTCAGCAGCGCGCAGGGCAGCAAAGTGAGTGCGGCGTTCTTCGCGCCCGAGATGGGAATGGTGCCGGAAAGGCGTTTGCCGCCTTGGATGATGATTTTGTCCATCAGTGTCATTTAGCGGTAATTGTTCGGGCGGCAAGAAGGGGTTCGCGCAAAGGCGCAAAGGTGCATAGAAGGTCGTGGTGCTTGCCGTATGCGAATGATCAGTCATTGGCTGAATGGCTGCTTCAAGGCCGCAATGCAGGGCTGGCCAGGCTGGAAATACAGCATCTTGGTGCCTTTGCGCCGTGGCGCGAAACACCTTACTTTTTCACCCGTTGACGCTTCCGCTCAGGCCTGCAATTCCCGCGCGCATGACCAGCCGTAAACCGATCCGCAAAGCCGTCTTTCCAGTCGCCGGAATGGGCACGCGGTTTTTGCCTGCGACCAAGGCGATTCCCAAGGAGATGCTGCCGATCATCGACCGGCCGTTGATCCAGTACGCAGTGGATGAGGCACGCGAGGCCGGGATCGATCAGCTGATCTTCGTCACCGGGCGCGGCAAGACCGCGATTGTCGAACATTTCGATCACGCCTTTGAGCTTGAGGCGACGATGACCGAGCGCGACAAGTCGCTCGATGCGCTCGAGCCGACGCGGATCCAGCCGGGCAACCTCGTCACCGTGCGCCAGCAGGTTCCGCTCGGGCTGGGTCACGCGATCTGGTGCGCGCGGGCGATTGTCGGTGATGAACCCTTCGCGATTTTCCTGCCCGATGAGCTGATGATCGGCCGGAATGATGGTTCTGGGGGCTGCATGAAACAGATGGTCGAGGCTTATAACGAGCTCGGCGGCAACCTGCTGTCAGTGCTCGAAGTGCCCGAGGACGAAGTCTCGAGCTACGGCGTGATCAAGCCGGGCCAGCGCAATGGCGCGCTGACCGAGGTGCTGGGGCTGGTTGAAAAACCCAAACGCGGCGAAGCGCCATCGAACCTGATTATCTCGGGCCGCTACATCCTTCAGCCCGAAGTGATGCGGGTGCTGGAACATCAGGGCAAGGGAGCCGGCGGGGAAATCCAGCTGACCGACGCGATGGCGCAGATGATCGGGCAGCAACCGTTCCACGCGGTCACCTTTGCGGGCAAGCGCTATGACTGCGGCAGCAAGCTTGGCTTTATCGAGGCGACGCTGGCGATTGCGCTCGAGCGCGAAGACTTGCGCGATGACGTGCGGGCGATGGCGCAGCGGCTGCTGGGCGGCTAGCCCGGCCGACCGATCGTCAATTGCACGATCACCGCCAGTCCGCCGGGTTCGCAATGGTCCAAAACCAAACTGCCGCCGTGCAGATTGGCAATGGTTGCGACCAATGACAGACCCAGACCCGCCCCTGAGCGGGTTCGCGCCGGATCGAGCCGGCCGAACCGGCGCACCGCTTCGTCTCGGTCGCTTGCAGGAATTCCCGGCCCATTGTCGCGTACGATTAGCCTTATCTGCGGATTGGCCGAAGCATCCAGTGCAAGATCGATTTTCGATCCACCTGCCGCATATTTTAGCGCGTTGTCGATCAGATTGGACACTGCGCGAAACAACAATTCGCGGTGCGCCATGACCATCAGCGGGCCGGGGGCCTGGACCGTAATTTCAAAGCCTTCCTGTTCAGCCAGCGGACCATAGACTTCGGCCAGATCGGCCAGCATCTGGGCCAGATCAAACGGGCTGAACTGGTTGCGGCCAATGCCCGCCTCGGTCCGGCTAATCTCCAGCGCAGTATCAAGCAGGCGCTGCAAGCCATCGGTCTCGTCGATCGCATCGGCCAGCGCGCCGCGCGCCAACGCATCTTCGGTTGTCTCAAACGAACGCTCCAACGATGAGCGAATGCGCGCGACCGGCGAGCGCAAGTCATGCGCCATCGAATCGGTGACGGCGCGCAACTCGCACACCAGCACCTCGATCCGCTCAAGCATGGCATTGATCGCGATGCCCAGCCGCCCGAAGGCATCGCCATCGGTGTTGAGCGCGATCCGCGTGTTGAGCCGCCCGCTGGCAATATCGCGCGCCGCCCGGCTGAACTGATCGATCCGCCGTTCGAGTACCCGCAGGATCATCCACGACGCCAATGCTGCGATCACCAGCCCGGCCAGCATGGCATAGATGAACGACTGTTCGCTCGCGCGGGTCAGCTGGCCCTGGTTCTGCATAACCTCGCCGGTCAGCAGGCTTTGGCCGTGAGGCAGCGGCTGGATCAGGTAGCCGATCGGCTCGGGCCGGTCTGCACCAGTGCGGGTCAGCGAACCGATTGTCCAATGCTGAGGCAGGGCCGGGGTAGCAGGCCAGGCGACCAGATTACCTGCAAGTCTCGCCCCGTCGGGCCCCCGCAGCAGCACCACGAAGTTGCGATCATCAGGAGCGCTGAGCCGGTCACGAATTGCCCTGATCAAAGCCGCAGTGCCGCCATCGCGCAATTCGCCCTGCAAGTCGTCGCTGGCCACTTCGGCGGCGACCCGCGCATCGTTGGCCAGCGTCTGGCGGGTAAAAGCGTGCATCATGCCAAGACCCAGCGCGAGGGTGGCGATCTGTGTCAGCGCCAGCGTAACAGCGAGGCGCCACGTCGTGGAAGTAAACGGGATCGCTGCCCGCTGCGGCTGATTCATTCCGGAGTCCCCAGCATGTATCCTGCGCCGCGCACAGTATGCAGCAAGGGCGGTCCGAACCCGTCATCGATCTTGCGGCGCAGGCGGCTGATGTGGACATCGACCACGTTGGTGCCAGGATCGAAGTGGTACTCCCACACGCCCTCAAGCATCATCGTGCGCGTCACCACCTGATCCTTGTGGCGCAGCAAATATTCGAGCAACCGGAATTCGCGCGGCTGCAAGTCGATCCGCTGGCCGCCGCGGGTGACCCGGCGG
>JANMBA010000097.1:0-2931 GCA_031360105.1 Novosphingobium sp. | reverse complement strand
GTCGAGCCCGGCCAGATCGCCCATCTGAAACGGCCCCATCGGGAAGCCGAAGTCGAGCAGCACCTGATCGATATCGTAATAGGCCGCGCCTTCCATCAGCAGGGCGTTGGCCTGTTCCTGCCGCTTGGCCAGCATCCGGTTGCCGATAAAGCCGTGGCATACGCCCGAAACAACCGGGACTTTGCGGATCGTGGTGGCGAGTTGCATCACGGTCGCGAGCTCGCTCGCCCCGGTCTTGGCTCCGCGCACCACTTCGAGCAATTTCATGATATTGGCGGGCGAAAAGAAGTGCATCCCCAGCACCGCTTCGGGGCGCTTGGTTGCCGCAGCGATTGCATCAACGTCGAGATAGCTGGTATTGCTGGCGAGGATCGCGCCGGGTTTGACGATGGCGTCGAGCCGCCCGAATACGTCTTGCTTCACGTCCATCGATTCGTACACCGCCTCGATCACCAGATCGCAGTCGGCCAGTGCGTCGAAGGTAAGACTGGGGGTCAGCGCGGCCATTGCCGCCTGCGCCACCGCCGGTTCAATCCGTCCGCGCTTGACGCTGGCTTCGTAATTCTTGGCCATCGTCGCCACGCCCTTGTCGAGCGCTTCCTGCTCGCGCTCGACAATCGTTACCGGGATCCCGGCAGTCAGGAAATTCATCGCGATCCCTCCGCCCATCGTGCCTGCGCCAATCACGCCGACTTTGGCGATCGGCAGCAGGGGGGTAGCAGCGGGCAGATCGTCAATCTTGGCGCACATGGCGAGTGCATCGGCAATATGCGCCTGCGCGCCGGGAAGGGGGTCTGACATTTTTGAACTCCTTGAAACGAAGAATAAGGGTATCTCGCACCAAGCCACAAAGCCACAGAGTTCGAGCCCAGCGCCGCAGGCGGCCTTACTAACCCAACCTATGATTTAGGCTCGACTGTCTGATAAATTGGCTGGCTTCGCCGAATTGAGTCCCTTTTTGTGGCTTTGAACCTTTGTGCGAGACAATCTTAATTGACCTGCCGCTCGCGCCCGGCCCAGTACGGCTCGCGCAAGGCCCGGCGCAAAATCTTGCCGCTCGGATTGCGCGGCAGCGCTTCGATCACGTCAACGCTCTTGGGCACTTTGAATGCGGCAATGCGGGTCCGGGTCCAGGCCATCACGCTGTCAGGATCGATCGTATGGCCCGGCTTGGCCACGCAGACCGCCTTGACCGCTTCGCCCCATTTTGCGTCCGGGATGCTGATCACCGCGACTTCAAGCACATCGGGATGGCCATAGATCGCGCTTTCCACCTCAGCGGGATAGACGTTCTCACCGCCGGTGATGATCATGTCTTTGGCGCGGTCGTACATATACAGATAACCGTCGGCATCGAAATAACCGACATCCCCGGTGGCAATCCAGCCGTCCGCATCCATCGTGCTGGCGGTGGCTTCGGGCAGCTTCCAATAGCCGAGCATATTACTCGAAGATCGGGTCACGATCTCGCCGATTTCGCCCACCGGCAGCACGCTGCCATCGCGCGCGCGGATCACCACTTCCACCCCCGGCAGCGGCTTGCCAGCCGAACGCATCCGCGCGTTGCCATCGGCCGAATGGTCCTCCGGCGCGAGCACACAGATCGTCCCGGTGGTCTCGGTCATGCCGTAATTCTGCACGAATTCCGCGCCGAACATCGCGATGCATTCGCGCAGCAGATCGAGCGGGATCGGGCTTGCGCCATACATGATGTATTTGATCCCGCTGAAATCGGTGCCTGCGCAGGCCGGGTGGTTAAGCAGCATTTGCAGCGCGGCGGGGACGATGAAGAACCGCGTCACCCCGCGGTGTTCGACCGCATCGAACACCCGCACCGGATCGAACTCGCTCAGCACAATTCCCGGCAGCCCCGCAGCCAGCGCCACGATCCCAAGGCCCGTGCCGCCGATATGCGCGCACGGCATCGCGACCAGCACCGCCTCATCCTCATCCCACAGCGTATGCGGCATCGGGTTATCGAGGCCCGCCTTGCGCAGCCCGAACAGGTTGCGATTGGACAGCACCGCGCCCTTGGGCTGGCCGGTGGTGCCGCTGGTGTAAAGTTGCAGCACGGCATCGTCAGGCCCGCTGGCGGTGAAGTTGCCGCGCGGGCCGCCGATCACTTCGCGGCGGGCATCGTCAGCGGTGAAGCAGCGCGTCAGGCCGGGGCGTTGGCCGAGCGTCGCCGCGCAGCCTTCAAACCCGTCGCCCAGAAACAGCAGCTTGGCCTCGGCATTGTCGATGATGAACGCGGCCTCAGGCTCGGCCAGTCGCCAGCCAACCGGGACCATCACCACGCCCGCACGCGCCGCGCCGAAAAACAGTGCAAAGTAAGTCGCGCTGTTCTTGCCGAACCAGGCGATCCGCTCGCCCTTGGCCACACCCACAGCGCCCAGCGCCGACGCAACCCGCGCGGTCGCGTCCTCAAGCTGGGCAAAGCTAAACGCCAGATCATCGCCCTCGATCGCCATCCGGTCGGGGCGATCCTTAGCCCAATAGCTAAGGAATTCGTTGAACGTGAACAGGTCTTTGGTCAGTTGCGCCTTGGCCAGCAGGCGCTGATAGGTGGCGTCGTCCATGAATGTCTCCCGTCCGGCAGCTTAACCGCACGGTTAACTAGGGCAAGTGCTATTCCCCCGCCATCAAACTCGCGTTACCGCCTGCCGCAGTGGTGTCGATGCAGGTCACCCGTTCGGTCGCAAAGCGCGGCAGATAATGCGGGCCGCCCGCCTTCGGCCCGGTGCCGGACAAGCCTTCGCCGCCGAACGGCTGGCTGCCCACAACGGCACCGATTTGGTTGCGGTTGACGTAGAAGTTGCCGACGCGGGCCTTGGCTTCGACCAGCCGCCGGGTGGCGTCGATCCGGCTGTGCAGGCCGAGTGTCAGGCCGAATTGACAAGCGTTGATATCGGCGATCACCTGCTCCAGCTG
>JANMBA010000096.1:0-7562 GCA_031360105.1 Novosphingobium sp. | reverse complement strand
CCCTTCAGCTTGAGCCCGAAGGCCAGCGCGCGGCCGTGGTGCGGCATAAAGCCCTGCGCGGGATCAATCGTGATCGTGGCGATCTTTTCAGGCGTTTCATGCGCCACATCCTCGATGCTGACCCCGCCCTCGGTGCTGGCGATCATCGCGATCCGTCCGCTCGCACGGTCAACCAGCATCGACAGGTAGTATTCCTTGCCGATATCGACCCCGTCGGTGATGTAGAGTCGGCCCACTTGCTTGCCCGCATCGCCGGTCTGGATCGTGACCAGCGTGTTGCCGAGCATATCGGCGGCGCTGGCTTCAACCTCTGCAATCGATCTGGCCAGCCGCACGCCGCCCTTGGCCTCGGGCCCGAGTTCCTTGAACTTGCCCTTACCGCGCCCGCCGGCGTGGATCTGCGCCTTGACCACATAAAGCGGCCCGGGCAACTGCTTGGCAGCGGCGACTGCATCCGCCACGGTCAGCGCGGCGATGCCTTTGGGGATGCCGATGCCGAATTTGGCGAGCAGTTCCTTGGCCTGATATTCGTGGATATTCATGGTATCGAGCTTTCTGCCGCGCGGCGGCGGCCAACGACCGGGGACGCGCCGCCTAAGCACAGCCCGGCGGGCTTGAAAAGCCCCGCAAGGCGCGTCAAGGTTAGAATTATGAACGACAGTTGCGAGCCACTCTCAAAACCTGCCCAGTCAGCGCTTGATGCGCTCCCCGCTTGATTGACCGCGCGCGTCTTGAGGCGATTGTGCGGGCGGCTGGGCAGATCGCCATCGCCCGCTGGCCAGGGCACGGCCATGCGCTCGATAGCTGGGACAAGCAGCCGGGCGATCCGGTCAGCGTGGCCGATCTGGAGGTGGACCAGTTCCTCAAGCGCGAGCTGAGCGCGTTACTGCCTGCAGCGGGCTGGCTGTCGGAAGAAACCATCGATGCGCCCGAACGCCTGGCGGCCGATCTGATCTGGCTGGTCGATCCGATTGACGGCACTCGCGATTTTATTCGGGGGCGGCCCGGCTGGTCTATCTCGGTCGCACTGGTCAGCGGCGGGCGGCCCTTGTTGGGGATCCTCGATGCGCCCGCGCGCGGTGAATTCTGGTCAGCCGAGGCCGGGCGCGGGGCCTGGCGCAATGGTGCGCCGCTGACCGCTTCAACCCGCACGAAATTGGCCGGGGCACGGGTTCCGGCGCATGCTCTGCCCAAGGCCGATATGGACCTGACCTTGGTCGATCAGCCCAATTCGATTGCGCTGCGGATCGCGATGGTCGCCGCAGATGAAGCTGATCTGGTGGCATCGGTGCGCTGGGGCTTTGAATGGGATGTGGGTGCCGCGACCCTGATCGCGCGCGAGGCAGGGGCGGCGGTGACCGATGCGTTCGGCCAGCAATTGTCGTTTAACAAAGAAGACCCACGCGCATTCGGGGTGCTGGTCTGTGCACCCGCAATCCACGGCGCGGCGGTAAAGCGGTTGGCCGGGCGAGCGGTGGAATTGGTCAAAGAGCAGTAGGGTTTCACCCGAAGACCCGAACATGTCTGGCTGTCGGCACGGCTGCCTTTTGCATTCAATATTTGGCGGACTGGCAGGTCGGATCGCGCTACCTGCGGCGAAGCACAACATTTTCGGGTCTGCGTGTGAACGAAAAAGGGGCCCGCCTTCCAGCGAGCCCCTTTGTTTGGCGTGCGATCAGGCACTCAGGCGCTCAGTTGCCCGAACGCGCGGCCGCAACGTCTTCTTGCGTGATGGGAACAATCTTGATCTCGACCCGGCGATTCTGCGGCTCGTTGACGTTGTCGCCGGTCTGAACCCGCAGTACGGTTTCACCAAAGCCCTGCCAGCGGATCCGCGCCGCCGGTACGCCGCGGCTGATCAGATAATTCGCCACCGCACGCGCGCGCTCTTCCGACAATCGCTGGTTAGAGGCGGTCGATCCAACGGTGTCGGTATAGCCATAAACGTCGATCAAGCTGTCAGGATACTGGATGAGCGTTTGCGCCACCCGGTCCAGAGTTGACCGGAACGAGGCCGAAATCGATGAACTGCCGGTGGCAAAGGTCACGCCATCGGGCAGGTTGACCAGAATGGCCTTGCCGCCATCGGTTTCGCTCACGTCCACGCCGGTCCCGGCGGTCTGCTCGCGCAGCGTCTTGATCTGTTGATCCATCTTGTAACCGACCACGCCGCCAGCCACGCCGCCGATCCCGGCTCCGACGATCCGGCCGGTCTTGCCGCCGATCAGTCCGCCCAGCAGGCCGCCAACCAGTACGCCGCCGACGCCGCCGATGGCCGTGCGCGAAATCTTCTTTTCACCCGTGTTGGGATCGGTGACGCAAGCCGAGGTTGCCATCAGCGTGGCAACGGCAAAACTTGAGATCATCTTGCGAGATTTGTTCATAGTATTTCCCCTTTATTGGCACATCATTTGCACTGCGGCTACCGCCCGCGATGTGAATGGGAGGTGCACCGGATGCCGTCAACCGCTTGCACGGCGACAACCAAAAGCCGCACTTCGCGTGGGCTCACATTGCTGCTAACGGATGAAACGTGAATCCGTTTCCTTGGTCCGATGTGCTGGTGATCGCCGGCCTGATACTACTCAACGGCGTGTTCGCCATGTCCGAACTGGCGATTGTCTCGGCGCGGCCCGCGCGGCTGCGGCTGGCGGCTGAACGCGGCAGCAGCGGGGCCAAGGTGGCGCTGGCGCTGGCCGCCGATCCAGGCAAGCTGCTGTCCACCGCGCAGATCGGGATCACTTTGGTCGGGATCATCGCTGGCGCATTCTCGGGCGCGGCACTGGGCGGGCCGATTGGTGAGCGGTTGCTGCTGCTGGGGGTTCCTGCGGAATGGGCCCCACAAACGGGCTTTGCCATCGCGATTGCGCTGACCACCTATTTCAGCCTGGTGGTGGGCGAACTGGTGCCCAAGCAGATGGCCCTGCGCGCGGCGGTGCCAATCGCAATTGTCGCCGCGCCGGCGATGCAGCTGATCAGCCGGATCACCGCGCCGCTGGTCTGGTTGCTCGATCGCTCGTCGGCGGGGCTGCTGCGTCTGCTCGGGGTCAGCCACAAGGGCGAACACGCGCTGAGCGCCGATGAATTGCAGATGATCTTCGCCGAGGCCACTCGCTCTGGCGCAATCGAGGAAGACGAACGCCAGATCATGACCGGGATCATGCGGCTGGCCGATCGCCCGGTGCGTGAGGTGATGACCCCCAGGATCGAACTCGATACGATTGACCGCAAGGCGAGCGAAGCGGAAGTCCGCGCCGCCATCAAGGACAGCCCGCATTCGCTGCTGCCGGTGGCCGATGGCAGCCCCGATAACATCGTCGGGGTGGTCAAGGTCAAAGACGTGCTGGCGGTGCTGCTGGCCGGGCGCAAGGTCATGCTGACCAAGCTGATGCGCAAGGCCGAGATTATTCCGGATCAGCTCGATGCGATGGATGCGCTGCGGATTCTCCAGCAATCGGGCGTGGCGATGGCGCTGGTCCATGATGAATACGGCCATCTGGAGGGGGTGGTCACGCCGGCCGATCTGCTCGCCGCCATCGTCGGCAATTTTGCCAGCCATCTGGATGAAGGCGATGCCCCGTTGCTGACCGTGCGCGACGATGGCTCGCTGCTGATGGCGGGCGCGCTGCCGGTCGATGCGCTGATCGATCGGCTCGGGCTCGAGCTGCCCGATGATCGCGATTATGCCACGGCGGCGGGGTTCGCGCTGTCCGTCCTGAAACGCTTGCCGCAGGAGGGCGAACACTTCACCGAACAGGACTGGCGGTTCGAGGTGGTCGATATGGACGGGCGCAAGATCGACAAGCTGCTGGTCAGCGCGGTGCGCCCGGCAGGGCATAACCCGGCGGCCTAGCTGGAAATCAAACAGGGCCCGCCATGCGGCGAACCCTGTCGAAACCCATAACTCTGGGAAGCCTTACCCGCCGGCGGTGGTGCTCGCTTCGCGGCCATCGCCTTCGGGCGCGCCGACGATATCGCGCACGACCGAGCCTTCATCGACCGTTTGCGTACCGGGATCGCCCACGGTCGAACGAATCGACGGAGCGGCGAGGCCAGCCTTGTTGCCGACCGAAGTTTCGACTGCCGAGCGCGGTTGCGGGCTGCCGAACAGCGCGGTTTGCGCTTGCTGGGCGGTGCTGCTGTCCATCGGGCGCGGCGCGCCGGGGGTGGGCGGGGTCAGCGCGAAATCGGGCGGAACCACCAGCGGCGCCTGGCGCTGCACGGCAAATTCATCCGGGCGTGAACGGTTGAACAGCCCGCCACCGCCGCAGCCTGCGAGCAGCAGGGCCGAGGCCGAAAGGAGAATGACGCCAGTGATCTTACGCATTTTAAGTCTCCGTAGCGGGAGCGCCCGCTGCTTGGGGTGGCTTTTCGCGGATAAGGAAGCTGCGGGCAAGGATAATAACCACCCCGCTGGTGATCGCGGCATCGGCCAGATTGAACACCAGAAACGGCTGGTAGCTGCCAAAGTGCAAGTCGGCATAATCGATCACATACCCGAACATTGCCCGGTCGCGAATATTGCCCAGCGCGCCGCCCAGCACCAAGCCCAGCGGCACGATATCGCCCAGCTTGCGCTCGCGCAGCAGCCATACCAGCACCACAAGCGCGATTCCGGCGGTCAACGCAACCAGCGCCCAGCGCATCTCGGGCGATCTGGCGGTGAAGATGCCCAGCGAGACGCCGTAATTGTGGGTGCGGGTCAGGTTGAAAATCGGGCCAAGCACGATCTGGTCGCCCTCTTCGCGCAAGGCCAGCGGCCCGGTGACCCACCACTTCACCGCCTGATCGGCCAGGAAGATCAGCGCGGCGAGGATCAGGCCAAGGGTGCGATTGCGGGTCATGCGGGCGCGTCCATGCCGTTCACCACCTGATCGCAACGTGAACAAAGCGCGCTGTCGTCTGAGGCTTTGGGCAAGTGTCGCCAGCAACGCTCACATTTCGGTTGTGTGGTGCGAGTGACGATTACCGGACCATTGAACTCGCCAACTGGTTCGGTCAGTTTCATCTTGGCTGTAATTCCGATTTCAGTCCAGTCGATGCCTTCATACTGGCCATCGAAGGCCGTATGCATAGGCATTGCGACTTCCGCCTCGAGACTTGATCCAAGAGTTTTTTCCCGGCGAAGAGGCTCGATTGCTTCGTTTACGCTATTACGGATGGTTCGGATTGACTTCCACTTCTCAACCAACTCGTCACCCCGGCGAAGGCCGGGACCCAGACCCTCAGCAGGAAACTCCGCTTCGCGTCGATTGTTGGTCTGGACTGGGTCCCGGCCTTCGCCGGGATGACGTGACGGGGTGGTGGGTACCACCGGCCATTCCAGCAAATGCACGCTTCCCGCGTCAGGAAACCGCGTCCCCCACACCTCTTCGCTGGTAAACACCAGCACCGGCGCAGCATACCGCACCAGCGCATGGAACAACGTGTCGAGCACCGTACGATAGGCCATCCGTTTGGGATCGGTGGCCGCGTCGCAGTAGAGGCTGTCCTTGCGGATATCGAAGAAGAACGCGCTCAAATCTTCGTTGCAGAAATCAGTCAGTGCGCGAACGTAGGTGTTGAAGTCGAAATCATCGACGGCCTGCTTGAGCGTCGCGTCGAGCTTTGCGAGCAGCGCCAGCATGTAGCGCTCGAGCTCAGGCATCGCCGACACCTCGACCCGCTCAGCCTCGCTGAACCCCTCGAGCGCGCCAAGCAGATAGCGGAACGTATTGCGCAATTTGCGATACTGGTCGCTGACGCCCTTGAGGATTTCATCGCCAATCCGGTGATCTTCGGTGAAGTCGACCGTCAGCGCCCACAGCCGGATGATATCCGCGCCATAAACCTCCATGACTTTCAGCGGATCGGTGGTGTTGCCGAGGCTCTTGGACATCTTCATGCCCTTGGCGTCCATCGTGAAGCCGTGCGTCAGCACCGCCTTGTACGGCGCCTGCCCGCGCGTGGCGCAGCTTTCCAGCAGGCTCGACTGGAACCAGCCGCGATGTTGATCGCTGCCCTCGAGGTAAATATCCGCCAGCGGTCCGGTGTAACCCGCTGGCCGCAGCAAGTCCGGCCAGCGCCCGCTTTCGAGCACATAAGCGTGGGTGCAGCCCGAATCGAACCAAACATCCAGAATGTCGGTGACGCGTTCGTAATCCTCGGCGCGGTAGTCGTTGCCAAGGTATTCCTGCGCGCGCTCGTCGCTCCATGCATCGACCCCGTCCGCCTTCACCGCCGCAACAATCCGGGCGTTGACGGCGGGATCATCGAGGTACTGGTTAGTGCCGAGCTTGACGAACAGCGTGATCGGCACGCCCCAGGCGCGCTGGCGGCTGAGCACCCAGTCGGGCCGCCCTTCGACCATCGAGCCGAGCCGGTTGCGGCCCTTTTCGGGGACAAACCGCGTATCGGCGATGGCCTGCACCGCGATCTGGCGCAGCGTGGCAGTGTCGTGCAGCACCGCCCCACCTTCGTTCTCCCAGCCCTTTTCAGCGCGGGTTTTGGCGTGCGGCAGATCGACCGGGCGGTCCATCGGCACGAACCACTGCGGGGTGCAGCGATAGATCACCTTGGCCTTGGAACGCCACGAATGCGGGTACGAATGCTTGTAATCGGCCGAGGCCGCGAGCAAACCTCCAGCCGACTTGAGGTCTTCGCAAATCGGGCCGCCTGTGCCGTCAGCATTGGGCGGCGCATTGAACTTGGCGTTGATGACCGAGCCTTGCCCGCCGAGCCATGCCCAGTCGGCGCGGTACTTGCCGTCAGCTTCCACGGCAAACACCGGTTCGATCCCGTTGGCCTTGCACAGCACAAAATCGTCCTCGCCGTGATCGGGCGACATATGGACGAGGCCCGTGCCAGTCTCGGTGGTAACGAAATCGCCCGGCAGGAACGGACGCGGGCGGAGGAAGAATTCAGCCGTTTGCGCATCCCCGCGCAGGTGGGGACCTCGGGCCTCAAGCTCAGACGTAGCGTCCGAAGGCCTGAGGCCCCCGCCTTCGCGGGGGAGCAGGAGGTTTGCAATCGGATGGCGCGCGATGGTTCCGGCGAGGTCGGAACCTTTGCCTTGCCAAAACGCGGTCGTGATGGCGAAGGCTTCGCCAGTCAGAGTTAAAACTCCTCCTTGCGGTTCCGCCAGTTGCGGAACGATTCCATCAACTCGCTTTGCAAACGCGTGCGCAAGTTGTTTGGCGACGAGGACTTTGCGACCAGCGTATTCGAAGCCGATGTACTCAATCTCCGGCCCGTAAGCCAAAGCCTGGTTCACCGGGATCGTCCATGGCGTGGTCGTCCAGATCACCGCATGGGCGCCGACTAGTTCCGCAATCGGCGATTCAACAATCTCGAACGCCACGTCGATCTGGGTCGAGACGATGTCCTCGTATTCGACCTCGGCTTCGGCCAGCGCGGTCTTTTCGACCGGGGACCACATCACTGGCTTGGCTCCGCGATAAAGCTGGCCGGACTCGGCGAACTTCATCAGCTCGGCGACAATTGTGCCTTCGGCTTGCGAATCCATCGTCAGGTACGGATGATCCCAGTCGGCGTTGATCCCCAGCCGCTTCAATTGCTCGCGC
>JANMBA010000073.1:0-15436 GCA_031360105.1 Novosphingobium sp. | reverse complement strand
TTCGCGCGAGCTGGCCGATGATGCGCTGACCCGGCTCGAGGTTGACGCGCTCGGGCTTGATGCGATGGACCGGCGCTACCTCGCGATGATCGCAGACATCTACAAAGGCGGGCCGGTCGGGGTCGAAACGCTCAGCGCAGGCTTGTCCGAACCGCGCGATACGGTGGAAGAAGTGATCGAACCGTTTCTGATCCAGCTTGGCCTGATTGCACGCACCGCGCGCGGCCGCTGTCTCAATGATCGCGGCTGGCAGCATTTGGGCCTGACCCCGCCCAGCGGCCAGCAAGCCGGGCTATTCAACCCGGGCGATTCGGGCGAACCTTGAGCAGTGCGCGGCATTTGGCTTCGCACTTGCGGGCCATTCCGTTCCAGGATGGGACAGGTGCCACCGGGTCTGCACGTAAAATGCACATATCCCGGTTCGAGACCGCAAAAACACGGTTAATCCGATTGTCCGATTAACGAAGCTCTGGCCTTTTGCAGTTACAGCGACGTGCAGGCAATGCGAGATCGTCCGGCACTGATCGCTGAAACAGGGTAAAGAGAGCTAGAGCTATGTCGGTACGGATGGCACTTGTGAAACTGGCGGCGTTTGCAGCAGGCGGCGCCGTGATCGGCGGTGGTGCGGTGCACGTTGCCGAAGCCCCTGCGGCGCAGGTGCAGTATGTGAAGCATGCCCGGCATGCTGCCACCACTCCGCACGTGGTCAAGCGGCACAAGGCCAAGCGCCTGGTCGCCAATCAACCCCGGACCCGCAAGATACGCCGGGTCGTCACCCGCACCACGACCTGCTGCACCACACCGCCGCAAATGGCGATGATCCCGATGCAGTTGCCCCCGCAGCCAATGCCCGAAGGCGGCAGCGGCGGCCAGACGGTGATCGTCGGCGGCAGCGGCGGACTGGGTTACGGCGGCGGCTTCTTCGGCGGCTTCTTCGGTGGCAGCAGCGGCGGCGGATCGAGCGGCAGCATCGTGATCACCTCGACCAGCAACGGGTCGACCAGCAGCTCGGGCGGCTCAAGCTCCACCTCGGGCGGCTCAAGCTCCACCTCGGGCGGCTCGACTTCCTCGTCAACCGGCGGGTTGACCAGCACCACCACAACCGGCGGGATCACGTCCAGCTCGACCACTTCGACGGGCGGCGTTTCAACATCCACCGGCGGCGTGTCATCGTCCACTGGCGGGGTATCGTCTTCGACCGGCGGTGTCTCGACCTCCACCGGCGGGGTTTCAACCTCCACCGGCGGGGTGAGCAGCACTTCAACCTCGGGCAACGTCAGCACGAGTTCGGGCAACTACTCGTCGACCTCGTCATCGGGCAACGTTTCGTCATCAAGCTCGGGCAACGTGTCCTCGTCGTCGTCCACTTCGGGCAACGTCTCGTCCTCGAGCAGCACCTCGTCGTCGAGCTCGGGCAACGTGTCGTCGTCCAGCTCGACCAGCAGCTCGACTTCGGGCAATGTCAGCTCGTCAGGTTCGACCAGCTCATCGGGTTCGACCTCTTCGTCCACCTCGACCAGCACCGGCGGTGATCCCAGCTCGAGCACCAGCACCAGCACGAGCACCGGGAACGCCACCACCAGCACGTCGAGCGGCACCGATGTGCCCGCCCCGCCAATGCTGCTGCTGTTCGGCGCCGCCGCTGCTGGCATCGCCGGCCGCCGCCGCTTCGCCAAGCAGCAGGCGGCCTGACTCGCGCATCAATTCCGGGGGACAAGGGGGCGGCTCGCGAGAGTCGCCCTTGCAATGTAAGCGTCGCTCAGACCAGTCGATTTCGGTTCGTCGCACCTTTTGCTCAAACCAGCCGCTCAACCGATGCTCTTGCCAAACCTGTTCATCTGCCAGAAAGGTTTATCCGAACAGGCGGACCGGAACTTGCGGGGCCAGCTTGTGAAGTTTGAAGGAGCAGATCGATGCGTTTAATTTCCAGAAGGCCAGGAGCCCTCGTCCTTGCAGCCCTGTTTGCCGTTGCAACGTCAGGCAGTTTGTCCGCGCAGGAGCAGGCCCCGGCCGATCCCACCATCGTCGTTACCGGTGAGCCGCTGCCCGATCCCTCGCAGATGACCAAAGGGCCCGATATCAAGGGCGTGATCACCGCGCGCACTGGCGACAAGATCAAGGTCACCGCCCCTGACGGCACCAGCACGGTCATCGCCATTACCCCTGCAACCACGGTCAAGGCCAGCGGCGGCCTGTTCGGCGGCGGGGCCAAGCTGACGGCCGCTGCGCTGCTCAACGGACTGCCGGTGACGGTCAAGACGCTGCAATACCCGGGCGGGCTGGCGGCGGGCCAGATCACCTTCAAGAACGGCGATTACAAAACCGCGCAGATGATCCGCAATGGCACCGAACAACGCTTTGCCGAACAGACCGCCGCCACCGAAGCGCTGCGCAGCCGCGTTGCCGATATCGACAATTACAACATCAAGAGCACCACTAACGTGTACTTCGATACGGGCAAGGCCGTGCTGTCACCCCAGGGCAAGACCGAACTGTGCGCCGCGTCGGGCCAGGCCGAAGCAACCAGTAACGCGCTGATCCTGGTGGTCGGCTACACCGATACGGTGGGCAGCGACGATTACAACCAGGTGCTGAGCGAGAAGCGCGCCGCCAAGGTCATCAACTATCTCCAGCAGGTTTGCCACTGGAAGCCGTTCCGGATGCTGACCCCGACCGGGATGGCCAAAGCCGATCCGCTGGCCAGCAATGATACCGCCGAAGGCCGGGCCCAGAACCGCCGCGTTTCAGTAAACGTGCTGGTCAGCAAGGCCACCGACGGGATGTAGGCTGCGGGGGCGGGGTGGGCATGACTACGAAGCATGCAGCCGAGGGTTGAGATTTGAAATCGGCAAAAAGGGCGGTTCACGAGGGCCGCCCTTTTTCGGTAACCTGATCGCCCATGCGCGGGGGATGCCCGATCTGGGGTGGTGACTGGACAGTCCGCTTTTGGGCCAGCGATAATGAAAGCCGTCACTGCACACCCTTGCAAATTTCTTCCGAAAATCCTGAATTTATCCGACTGCCAGTATCGCAAGGAGGAGATTCTTGCGTACGGCTTTGCTAGGGTCTGTCGCTAGTTTTCGAATTGCATTCTCCGTCAGATTGCGGTTCTTGAGCAGGCTTAAACGCACCACCTCAGATTTGTCTTCTGCAAGCATTTCGAGTGCATCGGTCGGTGTACTGCGGTTGGTCGCTGCAGCCTTCCGAATCTCCAAGACCTCGTCACGTGCCAATGATCTCAAAACATCAGCGGAAGCCACAGGATTGCCAGCAACATTGATCCGAACCCGATCATCGTCATGACTTCCAGCCACTGACAAGAACTCGGAAGATACATTAGCATTTTCCGCGAGGGCAACGATAACATTCGTATCTATTTCTCTTAAGCACAACTTATCGAGCAGTTCTGATTTTGTATCTCGTGAATATGCCAAGCCCACTCTTAACTCAGGATCGTTGAGTAGATGGCTACTCACCTCGTGGGGTATGTCACTCCTTTCAAGTAACCTCATAATTACCGGGTATGTGCGCTTCATAGATAGGATATCCATCGCTTCGGCGGGCAAAGCTGGATTTTCAGCTAGATGGGTATGAACATCATCAAAATCGCTTCTGGCCATTTCAACAAGCACTTGACTGGCTGTGTTTGGGTCTTCCGCAATCACCCGACGTGCATTAAAATACCTGTTGCGAAGAGTATATTCGACCCACGTATCAGTCGGCGAAGTGCCGAAAAATTCCTCAATATCTTTGATATCGAGCGATGCATTCTTGGCTACCGCCTCGCGCACCCATTTACTCTCGTCCCTGGCCAGAGGCTTCAATATTTCGTAGGGCGTGTTCGCATTGCCTGCAACGCCGCTGCGGACATGATCGTGCTGATCCTCTGCAAGCCGAAGCAAGCGGGCGGACTGGGCTGGAGCAACTGATGCGACGGCATGACGAACATGCTCGTCCTTGTCGTAGGATAGGGCTTCAAGGATTTCTTCAGTCGAATTAGGGTTGAGGGCGACTTGGAGACGGACCCGATATTCCTTATCAACAGATAGAAGTTGAAGGAGGCCAATAGGCGTACGCTGATCAGACGCAATATCGCCGCGAATAAGGTAATTTTTGTCTCCAATGAAGTAAGTGATCACCTCCTGCGCCTCGCGCATGTCGCGTAGCCGTCCGAAAACACAACGTCTAATCTCGTCCGAAGGGTCATGCGCAAACCTCCAAAGATCAACATCGCATAAGCCGACATTTTTTACGGCATTGATCCGGACCAAATGATCTGGATCGTCAACGTAACGCGCCAAGACCGACGTAAATGTATTCGTATTCTGCGAGATAAATCGGTGAAGCCCCGGTGTTCCTTCATCTGCCAGCATTTTTAGAATGTCGCTTGGTGTATCGCGATGAGCAGCAACGCCAGTTTTGACTTTGAGGTCTATGTCCGCAGCCAGTTTTTCAAGCGCTTCGACAGGAGTTTTCGGATTGCGCGACAATTGCCGACGGACGCTCACATCGGGGTCGCTCGCCAAAATTTTGAGTGCTTCAGGGGTGGCGCCTTGGCAACCAGCTACAGAAAGTCTTATCCTCTTGTCAGCGTCAGCCGCCAAAACAGGCCATAAGTCCGGATCATCTTTGACTCGCCAGAGAGGAAGGAGCCTTTCGATGTCGTCGATCCGATAATCATACATGGCAATCGCTCGCAGTTCGAATCCCCGTTAGCATGACTTTGCTAACGCCTCTTTGTGCGTGAGGCATTTGACTGCGAAATCATAGAACTGGCGTCCGCTTTCAGGTAAATGTTACTGGCCTCGGAACGACCGGGATTGGGGCGAAACCGGCCGCAGCGCTTCGCGCTCCAACACTACATGGCGCTTGATCGGTGCTTCTCAGATCAAGCCGCCAGCTTCCGCAGCACGTAGTGCAGGATCCCGCCATTGTTGAAGTATTCCAGCTCGTTGGCGGTATCGATCCGGCACAGCGTCTTGAAGCCGAAGCTTGTGCCGTCCTTGCGGGTGACCGAAACTTCCACTTCCTGGCGCGGCTGGAGCGTCGCCACCCCCACAATCGTGAACACGTCGTCAGCGCCCAGCCCCAAGGTCTGGCGAGTGGTGCCTTCGGGGAATTGCAGTGGCAGCACGCCCATGCCCACCAGGTTGCTGCGGTGGATTCGCTCAAAGCTTTCAACGATTACCGCGCGCACGCCGAGCAGCTTGGTACCCTTGGCGGCCCAGTCGCGGCTTGATCCGGTGCCGTATTCCTTGCCCGCGATCACCACCAGCGGCACGCCTTCGGCCTTATAGGCCATCGCCGCATCAAAGATCGCCATGGTCTCGCCGCCATAGACGGTCATCCCGCCTTCGGTGCCGGGGACCATCTCGTTCTTGATCCGGATGTTAGCGAAAGTGCCGCGCATCATCACCTCGTGATGCCCGCGCCGCGCGCCGTAGCTGTTGAAATCGGCCTTGGCGACCTGATGCTCCATCAGCCAGCGTCCAGCCGGGCTATCGGCCTTGATGTTGCCGGCCGGGCTGATGTGATCGGTGGTGATCGAATCGCCCAGGATCGCCAGCGGGCGTGCCTCGATGATATCCTGCACCGGAGCCGGGGTCATGGTCATGCCATCAAAATACGGCGGATTGGCCACGTAAGTGCTGCCGGCGCGCCACTGATAGGTTTCGCTGCCGGTGACCTGAATCGCTTGCCAGTGCTCGTCGCCCAGATAGACGTTGGCGTAGCGCGCCCGGAACATCGAGCGATCGATGCAGCTGGCCATGGTCGCGGCAACCTCGTCGTTAGTCGGCCAGATGTCCTTGAGGTACACCGCATTGCCATCGTTACCGATGCCGATCGGCGTGGTAACAAAGTCTTCGGTGACCGTGCCCTTGAGCGCATAGGCCACCACCAAGGGCGGCGAGGCGAGGAAGTTGGCGCGCACGTCAGGCGATACCCGGCCTTCAAAGTTGCGGTTACCCGACAGGACCGAAGCGGCGACGATATTGTTGTTGTTGATGGCCGCGCTGATCGGCTCGGCCAATGGCCCGGAATTGCCGATGCAGGTAGTGCAGCCATAGCCGACCAGATTGAACCCGATCGCGTCGAGGTGTTCAGTCAGGCCCGATTTGTTGAAATAGTCGGTCACCACCTGGCTGCCCGGGGCCAGGCTGGTTTTGACCCACGGCTTGGGCTTGAGGCCAAGTTCATTGGCCTTCTTGGCAACGAGGCCCGCAGCGATCATCACCCCGGGGTTGGAGGTATTGGTGCAGCTGGTGATCGCAGCAATCACCACATCGCCGTCGCCGATATCGTGGTCGCGGCCTTCAACCGCGACGCGGGTGGCAACCTTTTTATAGACTGTGTCGAGCTCGCCGTTGAACACGTCATCCACTTGGGTGAGCGCAACTTTGTCCTGCGGGCGCTTGGGCCCGGCGAGCGAGGGGACGACGCTGCCCATGTCAAGTTCAAGACTGTCAGTGAAGATCGGATCGGGGCCAGTGGGATCGAGCCACAGGCCCTGTTCCTTGGCATAGGCTTCGACCAGAGCGATCTGCTCTTCCTCGCGGCCGGTCAGCCGCAAATAATCGAGCGTCTTGTCGTCCACCCCGAAAAAGCCGCAAGTTGCGCCATATTCGGGCGCCATATTGGCCAGCGTCGCGCGGTCAGCCAGGCTGAGCATGGCCAGGCCTGGGCCGAAGTATTCGACAAATCGCCCGACCACGCCCTTGGCGCGCAACATCTGCGTGGCGGTCAGCACCAGATCGGTCGCGGTGACGCCTTCGGGCAGCTGCCCGGTCAGCTTGAAGCCGACCACTTCGGGGATCAGCATCGATACCGGCTGGCCCAGCATCGCCGCCTCCGCCTCGATCCCGCCGACGCCCCAGCCGAGCACGCCCAGCCCATTGATCATGGTGGTGTGGCTGTCCGTCCCGACGCAGGTATCGGGATAGGCCACCAGCGCGCCGCTCTGGTCGATTGAGGTCCACACGGTCTGGGCGATGTTTTCCAGATTGACCTGATGGCAGATCCCGGTGCCCGGCGGCACCGCATAGAAATTGTTCAGGCTCTTCGATCCCCATTTCAGGAAATCGTAGCGCTCCATGTTGCGGTGATATTCGATCTCGACGTTCTGTTCGAACGCTTTGGGGTGGCCGAATTCATCGACCATCACCGAATGATCGATCACCAGATTGACCGGCACCAACGGGTTGATCTTGGACGTATCACCGCCCAGCTTGGCAATCGCATCGCGCATCGCGGCCAGATCGACCACGCAGGGCACCCCGGTGAAATCCTGCAGCAGCACGCGCGCCGGGCGGTACTGGATTTCATTGGTCGATTCGGCCGGGTTCTGCTGCCAGTCGATCACTGCCTGAATATCGGCAGTGGCAACAGTAAAGCCGCCGTCTTCAAACCGCAGCAGATTTTCCAGCAGGACCTTCATGCTCATCGGCAGGCGCGATATGTCGCCATATCTGGCCGCAGCCTTGCTCAGCGAATAGAAGGCGTAATCCTTGCCGCCGACGCTCAGAGTTGAGCGGGTGCCGAGCGAGTCCTGTCCGACCTGGGTCATACGCAAATATCTCCTGCTGATGTGGCGCCCCTGCTGCGCGCGCCCCCCAAAAGCGGATGCGGCAGGACTGGCTGTCGGCGCCGCCGATGCGCGGGAATCCGGGTTTCGTCAAGGCCCAGCGCGGCCAAACTGGAACTAAAGCGCAACCTGCTCGATATGGCTTTTCTGTTCGGGGCGAGCCGCGATCCAGCAGCCGATCACGATCAGCACCGCTCCTGCCACCACCGGCAGGGTCAATGCCTCATGGAACATGAACCAGCCGATGATCGCCGCCCAGATAAACGCGCTGTACTCGATCGGCAGCAGCACTTGCGTCTCGGCCCGGCCATAGCCCCACGAGATCAGCATCAGCGAGACCGTCGCCAGTAGCGCCGACGCGCCCAGATGCAGCGTCACGGGCAGATCGGGCCATTGCCGCAGCCACGGCGCGAGCAGGCCGAGGAACAGACTGGTGAACAGCGCCTGGAAAGTCGCCACCTCACGCGGCGGTGCCAGCAGCGCTTGCTGGCGCTGCAGGATCAGGTTCCACGCATAAAGCACCGCCGAAAACAGGATTGCGCCGATCCCCAGCGCCGCATCATCCGAATAACCGCCGCTGCTCAGCCGCGCTGCGGCAATCACGCCGACCCCGGCCAGCCCCAGCACTGATGCCCAGATCGCCCGGCGGGTCACCTGCTCGCCCAGCATCACCGCCGCCAGGTACAGCGCAATCAGCGGGGCAATGAACGAGATGGCGATCCCTTCGGCCAGCGGCAGGAATTTCAGCCCCCAGAAGAAACTGGTCGCCATTCCAGCCGAGTTGAGCCCGCGTAGCGCGTGCAGCCGCAGCACGGTGCCGCGCGGCCGGGGCTCCCGCCGCGCAAGCCACAGCGGCGTCAGCACTCCGGCGCTGATCAGCGAGCGCCACAGCATGGCGCTGAACGCGCCGACCGCCAGGCTGGCGCTTTTCATCAGCCCGTCCATCAGCGAAAAGCTGGCAATCCCGGCCGCGACGGCAAGGAACGGCATCAGCCGGTGGTGCGGGGCCGGGCGGATCACAGCGTTTTGATGATGCCCGAGAAATCGGTTCCGCCGTTACCCGCTGCGGCAAAGGCTTCGTACAGTTCCTGCGCGCGCGCGCCCATCGGCACCTTAGCTTCGGCGCTGGCGGCGGCGGCCATCGCGAGATTAAGATCCTTGAGCATCAAGGCGGCGGCGAACCCGCCTTGGTAGCCGTTGTCGGCCGGGCTGGCCGGGCCCACGCCGGGCACCGGGCAATAGCTGGTCATCGACCACGACTGGCCGGAAGCTTTACTGGAAATGTCATAAAAGGTCTGCAAATCGAGGCCCAGTTTTTCGGCCAGGGCAAAAGCCTCGCAGGTCGCGATCATGCTCGCGCCCAGGATCATGTTGTTGCAGATCTTGGCAGCTTGGCCTGCGCCGCTGGCCCCGGCATGGATTACCGCCTTGCCCATCGCGGCCAAAATCGGCTTAGCGCGGGCAAAAGCTTCGTCGCTGCCGCCGACCATAAAGGTTAGCGTGCCGCCATTGGCCGCCGCGATCCCGCCTGAAACCGGCGCATCGACCATCGCGTAGCCGCCCGCGCCGGCAGCATCGGCCACCTTGCGCGCGGTATCGACATCGATGGTCGAGCAATCGAGCAGCAGGGCTGAGGCCGGGGCCTGACCGATCACTTCGGCGGCATAAACGCTCTCAACGATCTTGCCGCTCGGCAGCATGGATACCAGTGCATCGACCCCGTGCACCGCCTCGCTGACGGTCGGATGGACCGAACAGCCATTGCCTTGCGCGCGGGTCGCGGCCTCAGCCGACAGGTCGAAGGCGCGGACCTCGTGCCCCGCCTTGACCAGATTGGCCGCCATCCCGCCGCCCATATTGCCAAGGCCGATGAACGCGATTTTCATTTTTGAACTCCTTACCCCTCTCCTCGAACGGGGAGAGGATATGCAGACCTGGCAGCTTGCTGCTTAGGCGAAGGTGGAGAGGGGCGGTGCGCCGTCCCCCGCTCCCAACTTGCTCCCCTGAAGGCGAGCGGGCCAAGCAATTACTTCCCCTGCCACACCCCCGGGCGCTTCTCAATAAACGCGGCCATCCCTTCGGCCTTGTCAGCGGTCGCAGCCAGAATCTGAAAGGTCCGGCGTTCCATCACCAGCCCTTGATCAAGCGTGGTTTCGAACGCAGCGTTGACCATTTCCTTGTTGGCGATGGCGGCGAGCGGCGGCATCGCGGCGATCTCGGTGGCGGTCTTGTGCGCTTCCTCGGCCAAGGACGCCAGCGGCACTACCCGCGCGACCAGACCCGAACGCTCGGCCTCATCAGCGCCCATCATCCGTCCGGTCAGGCACATTTCCATCGCCTTGGCCTTGCCCACTGCGCGGGTCAGCCGCTGGCTGCCGCCCATTCCGGGGCCGACGCCAAGCTTGATTTCGGGCTGGCCGAACCGGGCATTTTCGGACGCGATGATAAAGTCGGCCATCATTGCGAGCTCACACCCGCCGCCCAGCGCAAAGCCATTGACCGCCGCGATCCACGGCTTGCGCGTGGCCTTGACCAGATGGCTGGTCCATTTGGCAAAAAAGTCTTCAGCGTAGAAATCGGCGGCGGGCTTATCGCCCATTTCCTTGATGTCGGCCCCGGCAGCGAAAGCCTTTTCGCCCGAGCCAGTCAGCACGGCGCAACGCTGGCCGGGGTCGGCCTCGAACGCAGCAAAGGCGGCAATCAGCTCGCCCAGTACCGATGAATTGAGCGCGTTAAGCGCCTGCGGGCGGTTCAGCGTAATCAGCGTCACCGCGCCGCGGGTTTCGATCAGGATGGTTTCGTAAGTCATAGCGGGGTCCATTCTTCGCTGGCTGGCAGCGGGGCAAAAATCGCATCGATTTGCGCGTCAGTCACGCCTTCGGGCGCCGCCGGGTTCCACTTGGGGGCGTGATCCTTGTCAACGATCACCGCGCGCACGCCTTCGGCAAAATCGGGCAGGGTCAGCACGCGGCTGGCGATGCGGTATTCCATCACCATGTTATCGGCAAAGGTTTCGCAGGCGAGGCTGTCATGCAATTGGCGCAGCGCGACTTTGCAGGTCTGCGGGCTTTTGGTGCAGAGCGTTGCCAGTTCCTTGGCCGCCCAGTCGCTGTCTTCGGCTGCCAGACTGGCCAAAATATCATCATAGCGGTCAGAAGCAAAGTGCCTCGCTATCTGCGCGGCATTGGCTTCGAGCCGCGCGGGCGGCGGAGTGACGGCCAGCGCCGACAAGACGCCGCCCGGTTCGTGCCCGGCCGCGATCCGCGCCTTGGCTTCAGGCAGCGCAGCATGCGGCAGGTAATGCGTCGCAAGCCCCGCCCATTTGCACTCAGCTCCATCGAGCCGCGCGCCGGTCAGCGCGAGGAATTGCCCGATCCGGCCCGCCAGCCGCGACAGTTACCAGCCTCCGCCCACGTCAGGAAACAGCCCGATCCCGGTTTCGGGCATGGCGAGCCGGGTATTCTCGGTCGCGACGCGGAACTTGGCGGGCTGCGACAGGCCGACCCCGCCGCCCATCGTGATCCCGTCCATGAAGGCGACGACCGGCTTGGGATAGGTGAAGATCTGGTGGTTGAGCTGGTATTCGTCGTGGAAGAAGGCGCGGCCCGATGTCCCGTTATCGTTGAGCGCTGAGTTACGCAGGAACGCAATATCCCCGCCCGCGCAAAATCCGCGACCTTCGGCATGATCGATGATCACTGTTTCGGCGGCGGCATCGGCCAGCCATTCGCTCAGCCCCGCGCTCAGCTCGCGGCACATGGCGTGCGTCAGCGCGTGCAGTGCCGCCGGGCGATTAAGCGACAGGATACCAGCTGCGCCTTCGCGGGTAATCAGGATTTCACTCATACGCGTGGTCCTTCGAGACAGCCTCTGCCGTCGGCTTCGGCCTCCTTAGCAAGCACAGAGCTTTGTAACCCTCGTTCGTGCTGAGGAGGGACTGAGCTGGTCGAAGGCGCGGCTCGAAGCATCATTGCCGCAACAAGTCCCGGCCGACGATCATCCGCATCACCTGGTTGGTCCCCTCAAGGATCGAATGGACCCTGAGATCGCGCCAGAAGCGTTCGATCGGGTAGTCCTTCAGATAGCCGTAGCCGCCAAACAATTGCAGCGCATCGTTGACAATCGCGGAGCCGCTGTCTGTCGCCAGCCGCTTGGCCATCGCCGAAAACCGGCTCTTGTCGGGGGCATTAGCGCCCACCTTGGCCGCTGCCAGATAAAGCAGCGCGCGCGCCGCCTCCAGGTCGGTGGCCATGTCGGCCAGCATGAACTGGGTGTTCTGGAACTCGGCAATCGGCTGGCCGAACTGCTGGCGGTCCTTGGTGTATTTGACCGCCTCATCCAGACAGCGCTGCGCCCCGCCGAGCGAACAGGCCCCGATGTTGAGCCGCCCGCCATCAAGCCCGGCCATCGCAAACCGGAACCCGTCGCCTTCCGCGCCGACCCGGTTGACCACCGGCACGCGGCAATCCTCGAACACCACTTGCGCGGTCGGGCTGGCGTTCCAGCCGAGCTTCTTTTCGGGCGCACCAAAGCTGAGGCCGGGTGTGCCCTTTTCGACCACCAGGCACGAGATGCCCTTGGTCCGGTCATCGCTGGTGCGGACCATGCAGACATAAATGTCGTTGTAGCCCGCGCCGCTGATAAACTGCTTGGTGCCGTTGAGGACGTAGTGATCCCCGTCTAGCCGCGCGGTGGTTTTGAGCGCGGCGGCGTCCGAGCCGGAACCGGGTTCGGTCAGACAGTAGCTCGCGATCTGCTCCATGCTGACCAGCCCGGGCAAAAATCGCGCTTTCAGCTCGGCCCCGCCAAACCCATCGATCATCCACGCCGCCATATTGTGGATCGAGATGAACGCGCTGGTCGCTGGGCAACCGTAGGCCATCGCCTCCATGATGAGCGCCGCATCGAGCCGCCCCAATCCAATCCCGCCGCTCTCCTCCGAGACGTAAATCGCCCCGAAACCGAGTTCACCTGCGGCTTTCCACACTTCGACCGGGTAATGGCAAGTTTCGTCCCATTCGCCCGCAAACGGCGTGATCCGGTCCGCAGTAAATTTGCGCGCCATATCCTGGATCGCAATCTGATCGTCGGTGAGCGAGAACTGGTCGGTCACGAAGGCCCCTGTTGATTGGCATTTAGCGAATTGCGCTGCGCCGCGCGGTGCAGCCTAGCGTAACCTTGGTCCGCTGCGCAATTCCGCTGGACTAGGAACACTGGCGGTAGGTTAGCGGATCCGGACTCGCGTCCGCGCCAAACTCTTGCTTGATCAAGGTCTTGCCGCCGTCCTGCAGCTTCAACGTCAAATCGCGCTGCCACTCCATGCCTTCGCCGCTGAACGCAAATCTGGCTGCCAGTGAAGTGTCGCTGCGCTCGGTCACCTTGCTCGGTTTCGCCACCGATTCGTAATATCGCACACTGTCGGAACTGATCGTGATCAGGCCCTTGGCATCACCCCGGGTCGAGCTGCAGTCAGCTGCCACCAATCCCCAGCGGCCGCGCAGGGCGAGCGGAATGGATTTTTCCGCCACGGCTGATGAAGCGCTCGGCGCGGTGGCCATGCTTGCTGCTGGCCTGGCGGGAGCCGCAGCAACTGCATCGGTGGTGGCGATCGGCTCGGGCTGTCTAGTTTCGGAACAGGCGGTCAGCGCCAGCATGGCCCAGCAGCCAAGCGCAATCCGAGCGGTCATCGCGCATCTTCGGTAAACCTGGCTGGCCACAGCGGCGGCGCTACGCTGGTTAAACTCGATAAACCGCGTTGCGGTTCCGCTTGGGCGGCGGCGGGTCATGTTTCCATCACTTCGGCTTCGATTTCGACCAGCCACTCAGGCCGGACAAAGCCTGAGACAATCAACGTGGTCGTCGCGGGCCGGGCCACGCCAAACCACTTACCATGCACCTTGGCAACCGCTGCGAAATCGGCCCGGTCGGTAAGGTAAATGCAGGTCCGCACCGTGTCTGCAATATCGCCATCGAGGTCCGCAATCGCCTGCGCGATGATGGCGCAGCAGCGTTCCATCTGCGCGGCGGCATCGCCCGGCGTGGTCGATCCATCGGGTTCGATTGGCGCAGTCCCGGCCACCATGATCTGCTTGCCAGTGCGTACCGCACGGCAAAAACCGAGCATCGGCTCAAGCGGTGATCCACTGCTGACGCGCTGCTTGGTCAAGGCTGGCTCACCCCATTGTCGGAATGATAAAGGCGTTGCTGCCATCGCCGCCGCCATCTGGCCAGCGCGCCGTTACCTTTTTGACCTTCGTCCAGAAGCGCAAGCCTTCCAGCCCGTACTGGTCGGTGTCGCCAAACCCTGAGCGCTTCCATCCGCCGAAGCTGTGGTAGGCGACCGGAACCGGAATCGGGACGTTGATCCCGACCATCCCGACGTTGACCCGGCTGGCGAATTCGCGCGCGGCGTGACCGTTACGGGTGAAGATTGCGACACCGTTGCCGTACTAGTGCTTGCTGGCAAGGCTCAGCGCATCCTCAAAATCGGTCGCCCGCACGATCTGCAGGACGGGGCCGAAGATCTCATTGTGGTAGCTGGTCATGTCCGGAGTCACCCGGTCAAGCAGCGTTGGCCCGAGGAAATAGCCTTCCTCATGGCCCTGCAAGGTGAAGCCGCGGCCATCGATCACCAGCTCGCTGCCCTCGTCAACCGCGGTCTGGATCCAGCGTTCGATATTGGCCTTGTGCATTGCGGTGACGACCGGCCCATACTGCGCTTCAGGATCGCTCGACACACCGATCTTGAGCGCATGGATTGCCGGGATCAGCTTGGCCCGCAGCCGCTCGGCAGTGTCTTCCCCAACTGGCACCACCACTGGCAGCGCCATGCAGCGCTCTCCGGCTGAGCCAAATGCAGCACCGCACAGATCATTGACCACCATGTCGAGGTCGGCGTCGGGCATAACCACGCCGTGGTTCTTCGCGCCGCCCATCGCCTGCACCCGCTTGCCCGCGGCAACCCCGCGCGAATAGACGTACTGCGCGATATCGGATGAACCGACGAAGCTGACCGCGCCGATCGCCGGGTGATCGAGGATCAGGTCGACCATTACCTTGTCGCCGTGGACCACTTGGAAAATGCCCGCGGGTAGCCCCGCCTCGAGCCACAGCTCGGCAATCCGCACCGGCACCGATGGATCGCGCTCGCTTGGCTTCAAGAGGAAGGCGTTGCCCGCCGCAATCGCCATTGATCCCATCCACAGCGGGATCATCGCCGGGAAGTTGAACGGGGTGATGCCCGCGCCAATCCCGATTGGTTGGCGCATTGAATACACATCGATCCCGGGGCCGGCGCCTTGCGTGTACTCACCCTTGAGGACTTGCGGTAGCCCGCAGCAGAACTCGACCACTTCGAGTCCGCGCTGGATATCGCCCTTGCTGTCGGCGATGACCTTGCCGTGCTCAGCCGAGAGCAGCGCGGCGAGCTCGTCCATATCGCGCTCGATCAGCGCCTTGAAATTGAACATCACGCGGGCCCGGCGCTGCGGGTTCATCGCGGCCCATCCGGGCTGCGCGGCCGATGCGGCGGCAACCGCACGGTCGAGCGCATCGGCGCTGCCCAGAACGACTTCGGCCTGCTGGCCGCCATTGTTGGGATCCATCACCGCGCCCGTGCGGGTGCTGACCAGCCCGCCCGTGCCGCCGTGGATGAAGTGATCGATCAGGCGCATGAAATATTCCTCTGGATTCGTCGGTCGGATCTGTCCCGGTTCCCTGCACCGACGTACTGCACGAAACAAGCGCGCATTAGCTAGGGCTGGCTGTAACAATCTCGTCAATTGCCGCGAATAGACTGGCAGGCTAAGGTGACTTACCGGCTGGAGGACAGAGCATGGCAGACGCCGAAATCGT
>JANMBA010000070.1:0-15611 GCA_031360105.1 Novosphingobium sp. | reverse complement strand
GCACTTGAGTCTTGCCGGTTCCCGCCGAAGCTGACAGCCACACCACTTCGGCGGGATCGACCGCCGGGCGCTGCTGATCGGTCAGCGGTTTGATGCCCCCGCCGCTCATGGTTCGCGCTCGCTGCGGGCTTGCCATTCGTCGAGCCGCATCAGTTGATCAAAATCGTTGTAGCCGCCGATATCGGGGTTGAGCCGCGCGGTGAAGGCCTCGTCACCCTTGATCCAGCGGCGGATTGCGTCGCCGAGGAAATATTCGGTCTTTTCGAGAAATTCCTCGCGCAGCAAGCCGGTCTTCTTGCGGCCTTCCTTGATCGGCTCGGCCGCGTAGCCGAATCCGGTATCACTGTCCTTGCTCTTACCCAGTGACCAGTACTCAAACCGGCCAGGATCGCCGATTACGCCAGGAAATCCGCCATCCGCCGCGATCAATCCGAGCGTGCCGAGTTGTAGCGCGAACCCTTGTTCGACCATCGTTGCAGAAGGCGGCCCGCCGGTCTTGTAATCGACTACCGCGAGCGTGCCATCGGCCAGCTGGTCAATCCGGTCAGCCCGGCCGTGGACCCGAACGCCGAGATACTCCATTTCGCCGCGCGCCTCGCTGACCAGCACGCGGCGGCCGCTGCGTTCAAGCGTCGCAATCTCCGCATCGATCCATTCCAGCCCTTTTTCAAGCCGCGGCCACCAGAGCGAGCGGATCAGCGGATGCGCGCGCATTTCGGCCAGTTCCTCACTCGCCAGCGCCAGCAGTTCGCCTGCCCGGCCGCCCGCCTTGTGCCAGCGTTCGAGCACGCGGTGGACCACCTCACCCTTCCACGCAGCGGTCGGCTCGGCATCGAGCTGGTCGAGCACCTTAAGCCGCAGGATCGCCCCAGCATAAAACTGGTACGGATCGCCGCGCAGCCGGTCGAGCGCGGTGACTGACAGCGCGACGTCGCGCTGCGCCAGACTAGGGCGCGGTTTGGGCTGCGGATAAGCCGCCGCCGCTATAGCCTGATCAATCCGCCGCGCCAGATCAAGCGCGCGCAGCTCGCGGTGATCCTTGGCAAGATCGCCCAGTAGCGCTTCAACCCGCAGCACAAACCGGCTGGGGATCACCGGGCCACTTTCGTCGCGCGCTGCCCAACTCAGCACCACCTCTGGCGCGCCCAAGGCTCCAGCCAGATCGTGCGCGGCCAGGCCAATCCGGAACTCCGCGCCGGGCACCCCCAGCGCGCGCAGCACGGCGGGCGGCAGCAGCGGTTCGGGCGCTGGATTTGCAGGCCAAGTGCCTTCGGTCAGTCCGGCACAGATCACCAGATCGGCGCGGCTCATCCGGGCTTCGAGCAAACCATAAATCGCCAGCCGGGGATGTCCGCCCCACGCCGGACGGACCGCAACCCGGTCCATCGCATCGCGCAGCACGCCGGGCAGATCGGCAGGGGCGAGCGTGGTGCCCACCGCGCTGGCCGCGCCGCGCAGTTCTTCCAACCAGCTCGCCAGATCGCGCCCCGCCGCGCCGTTCCACAGCGCAGCGCCCGCCAGCTCCTCGGCGGCAGCGGTCAGCCCGCTCAGCGCGTCGGCCAACGACAGGGGATTGCCCCAGCCCAGCAGCGGCGCGAGCACCGCCTCGATTTTGTCCCACCACGCTTGCAGTCCAGCGCCGTCCCCGCCCTTGGCGAGCTTCGCCACGGCATCCTGCACCGCCGCCAGGCCCGGTGCGCGGCGCGGACCGCGCAGCGCCAAATCGAGCGTGCGGGCATGGCCCAACCAATCCGCCCGGAGATCGCCCGCGCCGACCAGCGGATGCACCAGCAGCGCCAGCAGCGGGACCGGCGCGGCCTGCGTCGCGATCACTTCGGCCAGCAACAGCAGCACCCGGCCAGCGGCAGTTTGCGGCAGCGGCACCCCGGCGCTGTCATCGGCGAGAATTTCCCAGCGCCGCAAGTGCGCCACCACGCGGCGCGCCAGCTGGCGATCGGGGGTGATCAACGCGGCGCGGCGCTCTGGCACTTCGAGCGCTTCACGCAGCAGGATTGCGATGGCTTGCGCTTCTTCGCCGGGATGCGCACTGGTCATTAGCCGCACACCGGACAAGCGCCGCGCCGCAGCGGGCAGATCGACCCAGCCCGCGCTGGCGGCGGGCGGCAGGAACAGGTTGGAGATCGCGCGGCTGCGCTCCGGCGGCGCAGCGCCTAGCCCGGCACGGTGCCACGGATCGACCTCGGCGCGGGCCACGCCCATCCGGTTCAGCAGCAGCTTGAGGTGATACTGCGGGTGCGTTGCCGCATCCTGCGCCCCGAACGGTGCTTCGTCCGCGCTGGCCCCGATCCCGGCTGAACCCAGCGCAGTCCACACCTCTTCGTCCAGCGCCAGATCCAGATCGGGCAGGATCACCGCCGAATTCGGCAGCGCGGCGACCACCCGCAGCAGTTTGGCCAGCGCGGGCGAGGCGCTGGTGATCCCGGCGGCCACCACCGGGTGGGGCGGCGGCGCTTCCTGCCAGCGCGACGCGGCGTGATCGAACAGCAGGTTGCGCCGCACCGGGGCATCAACTTCGCCGCGCGCCGCCAGTTCGCTGAGCCACTGCGCCTGCACTCTGGCATAGAGCCGGGTCGCATCGCGCCAGTGTCCGGCCAGATCGCCGACGATTCCGGCAACCCGCTCTTGCAGCAGATCGCCCAGTTCAATTCCCTCAATCGCCAGCCGGTCCATCGTCCGCCCGGTTTCAAACGCCAGCCGCAGCAGCCCGACCGGCTTTGGCGCGCGGTCACCCAGCTCGGCGCGGATCAACTCGGCCAGCCGCAGCCAGCGCCAGACCGGGTCAGCGGCGGGCGGCACCGCGCTGCCCGCGCCGAGCGGATCGAGCAATGGCCCAAGCGTTTCATCAAGATCAAGATCGCCCACAGCGGCCATCCGCGGCAGCAGCATTCCGCCTACTGACAACCGCACAAATGCCTCGGTCACGATCCGCATCGCGCGTTGGCTGGGGAGCAGCAGGGTCAACCGCGCCAGCCCGAAATCGCGCTCGGAATAACGCGGGATCAGCCCCGCCACCAGCGCATCGGCAAAGCCGCGGTGCGCGGCGATGGAATAGATTTGCGGGCCCGCACGCTCAGCCATGGGTCAGCGCCGCTGCCGCTGGCGCGATCGCCGCAGGAGTGCCGACATCGTACCACTGCCCGGCGTGAACCGCGCCAAACAGACGGCCCTCAGCGATGGCGCGTTCCCACAGCACCATCGTTGAAAACGGCCCGGCGGGGGCATCGCGCAACAGCCGGTGCGATACGATCTGCGCGCCGATGAAGATGTAGGGCGCGAATTCATCGTCCGGTCCGCGCCGCCGCAGACGGCCATCCGGCCCGAGCTGAAAATCACCTTTGCCGCGATGCTCGAACGCGCGTTCACGCGGGACGACCAGTAGCAGTGCATCCATCCGCGCCGGATCCCAGCCATCGGACAGATCGAGCAGCGTATTGCGCGGCCCGTCGATCCAGACATTATCGCTGTTCACGCAGAAGAATGGATCGGGCAGCAGCCCCGCGCCCCATGCCTTGACCATTCCGCCGCCGGTTTCGAGCAATTCCGCGCGCTCGTCCGAAATGGTCACGCGGAGTGCGGTTCGCCGGGCCAAATGCGCTTCGACTTGATCGGGCAGATAATGGACATTGACCACCGCCTTAGCCAGCCCGGCATCGGCCAGGTGATCGAGCATCAGATCGATCAGCGCGCGCCCGCCGACTTCAATCAGCGGCTTGGGCCGATCGGCGGTCAGCGACAGCATCCGCTTGCCCAGCCCGGCCGCCATCACCATCGCGGTGCCGCTGACCAGCGGCCTCACGGGTGCCATGTGCCGCCGCCCGCAGCGCGCAACTCGGCCGGGATATTGGCATCGAACCAGCGCGCCACCGGTTCCAGCGCCGGGTGTGTCAAATCGCGTTCGAGCAGCGCCCACACCCTGGGGATATAGTCGAGGTAGCGCGGCTTGCCATCGCGCCGCCACAGCCGCACGAAAATCCCGACGATCTTGGCGTTTCGCTGGGCCCCCAGCCGCGCGTAGTCGCCCAGGAAGTCTGCATCTGCGCCAGTTTTGCTGACGTAATAATCGAACATTGCCGCCTCAAGCTCGATCGACACGTCACGCCGCGCATCCTGCAACAGCGACACCAGATCGTAAGCCTTATGACCGGCCAGCGCGTCCTGAAAATCAAGCAGACCCTGTTTCTCAAGACTGCCCAGCAACATGATGTTTTCCGAATGATAATCGCGCATCACGCAGACGGCGCCGCGTTGCCGGACCAGCACATCGCTGAGCACTTGCTCCCATGCCCGGTCATAGCCCGCAGCGTCAACGCTTAGCCCCTGCGCCGGGCAGTACCATTCGGTAAACAGTCGGGCCTCGCGCTTGTATTCGCGCATCGAATAATCGAGGAACGGGCCCGAGGGCAACCGGTGCAGTTCGACCAGCGTATCAACCGCAACGGTGTAAATCGCGCGTTCGTCGCCGGGCCATTGATCGAGGTATTCGCGCATCCGCACCTCGCCAAAATCCTCAATCAGAACCAGCCCGCGCGCCGCGTCTTCGGCATAAATATAGGGTGCGCGCAGACCATTGGCATCGAGCCATTTGGCCGCGCGCAAATAGGGTGCTGGGTCTTCATTGGGCGGCGGCGCGTCCATCAGCATCGCGCTCATGCCAGGCTTGGTCACGCGGAAATAGCGCCGGAACGAGGCATCGCCGGGCAAGGCGGCGATCTGCGCCCCCGCCCAGCCGGCCTGGCTCAAAAAGGGTTCGACACCGTCTGGCAGTTGCGCGTTCATGGCATCCGCCCTAGCCACACTTGCCCCGGTTCGACAATGGCTATCCGCCCCGTTTCCGCAGCTTCCAGCCGGATCGACAGGCACGCGGGTTCATGCGCAAAACCGCCGGCCTGTTCGGGCCACTCAGCGAGCAGCGCCGCGCCTTCGCGGTAGTGTTCGAGCCCCAGCTCAGCCAGCTCAGCCGGATCTTCCAGCCGGTAAAAATCGGCATGCACCAATGCCAGCCGCAGCAGTGGCGGATCGTAGGTTTCGATGATCGCAAAGCTGGGCGATGGCACTTCGCCGGCATACCCCAGCGCGGATATAATCGCGCGCGCCAGCGTGGTCTTGCCCGCGCCGAGTCCGCCCGACAAGGCAACCACATCGCCCGCGCACAGCACCGCCGCGATCCGCGCGCCAAAGGCTGCGGTGGCCGCGATATCAGGCAGGTCAAACCTCACGGCAATTCGACAATCGCCGCCGTCCCCTGCCCCGGTTCGGACAGCAATTCCAGGCTGCCGCCGTGCGCTTCGATCAATTGCCGGGCGAGCGGCAGGCCCAGCCCCTGACGGCGTTCGACCCCTTTGCCGTCGGCACTGACCTTGATCCCTTCAAGCGCGCGGGCGAGCGTGGCCGGGTCCATCCCCGCGCCATTATCCGAAATGACCAACCGGACTTTGCCTTTGTGGCTGCCCAGTTCGATCAGCACGCGCCCGCCAGCGGGCGTGGCGGCAATCGCATTGTCGATCAGATGGCCGATAGCCCGGCCCAGTCGCCGCCGGTCTCCGGTGATCCGCCCGGCGCCTTTATCGCCGCGCAGATCGAGCGTCAGCCCGGCAGCGGAAATGCGGCTGGCACGATCTTCGGCCAAGGCCCGTACGAACGGCAGCAGTTCAAATTCTTCGCGCGCCAGCGGCAGCATCCCGGCCTCGCTTTGCGACAGATCGAGCACCGATTCGATCTGTTCGCCCAACCGCGCGACCGATTGCAGAATTGCAGTGACATAATCCTTGCCGTCGCCCGACAGATCGCCGCCCAGCCCGGCTTCGAGCAGCTCAGCGAACCCGCCAATCGAGGTCAGCGGCGTACGGAATTCGTAGCTCATATTGGCGAGGAACCGCGTCTTCATCGCGTCGGCCTCTTCCAGCGCGGCAGCGCGCTGCTTCAGCGCTTCGGCGGCTTTCTGCGAATCGGTGATGTCGAGCACGGTCAGCAACCCGTTGCCATCGGGCAGCGGCACCCCGGCGAATTCCAGCGTGCGGCCATCGGCCAGCACCGCGCGCCCGCCAGTCTGCTTGCGATCCAGCGTAGCCGCGCGGACCACGTCACCGACCTGTTTGGCCTTTATCGGCTTGGCCAGCCGCATGGCAATTTTCTCGAGCAAAGCTTCGACCCGCGGATGGGTATCAAGGAACGCGTCCTCCAGCCCCCAGTCAGCGGCGAACCGGCGGTTCCACAATTGCAAATGGCCATCGGGCGCAAACACCGCGACCGATTCGAACAAACTGTCAAACGTTGCGGTGCGGGTTCGCAGCAGGGTATCGCGCACCGCCGACAGCCGCAACTGCTCGGTCCGGTCCTCGGCGATCAGGATCAGCCCACCATCGGGCAACGGCTGCGCGACCACCCGCAGATGGGTGCCATCGGCCAGCACCCATGCTTCCTCCTGCACCGCGCCGACCGTAAACCAGCCCGCCCGTTCACGCCGCCAAGCCGGAAAGTCGCGCGCTTCGGGGACGCGCCCGGCGTCACGCGCCAGATCGAGCAAGCGTTCGAACGGCGGCGAATCGAGCAGCACCTTGGGGGTCAGCGCAAAGGTCCGCTGAAACGGCGGGTTGGCAAAGATCAGCTGGCGCTTGGCATCGAACTGCGCAACCCCGGCGGCGAGTTGATCAAGCATCGCGCGTTGGGCTTCGCGAAAGGCGCGCAGTGAGCGTCCCAGCTCCTCCATCGCTTCGACATCGACCGCATAACCCGCCACGCCTTCGCTGCCGAGCGGCAGGTCCGAAACCCGGAGCGCGCGGCGCTGGCCGTCGATTGTCGCCGAGACCATTCGCTCGATCGGCAGCTGCTTGGCCGCCGCTTGCAGCGCCACTTGCGCCGCAGTCAGCCCATCAACGCGTTCGATCAGCTCGGTGCCATCGGCGACCACTTGGCGCGCGTCCTGTCCAGCCACCGCGCGGACATAAGCGTGATTGACCAGCCGCAATTCGCCTTCTGGTCCGCGAAACCACATCGGCATTGGCGCGGCTTCAATCAGCCCGACCAAGGCCTGAAAATCGCCTTGCGCGCGCGATGCTTCGTCGCGCAAATGCACCAGTTCGCTCTCACTGTCGGAAAAGTCGAACACCCAGACCAGCGCCGCGCCGCCGGGCGAGACTTGCGGATCGGCCAGATGCCCGCGCAAGGCCAGGCTGCGCTTGGACCCGCGCGGCGTGACCACCATGCGGAACGGCGCGGCGGTGCGCTGGGTCACGCGCACCGCAGTGGTCAATTCCTCAAGCTGATCCTTGGTCAGCCCGCCGCCGCCGCCATCGATCCGCCCGCCATCCAGCTCGGTCAGGAATTGTGGCACCGCATCCAGCCCCAGCCAATTGGCTAGACGTTGCGGGGCCTCAATCTTGCCATCAGCGCGCACCAACAGCGGCAAGGCCGGGCTTTCATCGACCATCCGCGCCAGCCGCCGGGCGTGGCGTTGCCCGGCCTCAGCCTTGCGCACCCGCGCGCGCGCACCCAGCAGCGCCCACAGCGCCGCCACGGTCCAGGCGGCCAGCAGCAAGCCCAGCAAGACCAGCGCGTTGGGGGTAAGCGTCATCGCGTTATCGCTATGCGCGAGGGGGGTGAATGGCAAGGTTGACCTAAGGTCCGCCCCATTTTTGCGTAGCACAAATGGGGCGGTGTCACCGCGAAACGGTGAGGCAGGGGCTTTGGAGGCCGGCGTCGAGACCCCTCCGTCAGCCGCAAGGCGGCTGCCACCTCCCCATTTGCACTACGTGAAAATGGCGAGGATCGAAGCCGCAGTATTCTTCAATACCGGTAATGATCGGGCTTGAACGGGCCCTCGCTGGGGACACCAATGTACGCGGACTGCTTGGGCGTCAGCTTGCTCAGCTTCACGCCTAGCTTGTCGAGATGCAGCGCGGCGACCTTTTCGTCGAGATGCTTGGGCAGGACATAGACATCGTTGCCGTACTGCTCACCCTTGGTCCACAGTTCGATCTGCGCCAGCGTCTGATTGGTGAAGCTGGCCGACATCACGAAGCTGGGGTGGCCAGTGGCGCAGCCCAGATTGACCAGGCGGCCCTTGGCCAGAATGATGATCTGCTTGCCGTCCGGGAACCGGACCAGATCGGTGCCAGGCTTAACCTCGGTCCATTCATAGTTCGACAAGGCGGCGATCTGGATCTCGCTGTCAAAATGCCCGATGTTGCAGACGATGCTCATCGGCTTCATCGCGGCCATATGTTCGGCGGTGATCACATCGGCGTTGCCGGTGGCGGTGCAGAAAATGTCGGCGCGGGTGACGGCGTCTTCCATGGTGACAACCTCGAACCCTTCCATCGCCGCCTGCAATGCGCAGATCGGATCGACCTCGGTGACCATCACGCGGGCGCCGCCGTTGCGCAGCGATTGCGCGCTGCCTTTGCCGACATCGCCGAATCCGGCCACGCAAGCGACTTTTCCGGCCAGCATCACGTCAGTGGCGCGGCGGATCGCATCGACCAGCGATTCCTTGCAGCCATACAGGTTATCGAACTTCGATTTGGTGACGCTATCATTCACGTTGATCGCGGGGAACGGCAGTTCCCCCTTCTTGGCGATTTCGTACAAGCGGTGAACCCCGGTGGTGGTCTCCTCGCTGACGCCTTTCAGATTGCGCACAGTCTGCGTCAGATAGCCCGGATACTTGGCGACATAGGCCTTCAAGGCGCGGTGGTATTCGATCTCTTCCTCGTTCTCTGGCTCAGGCAAGGTCGCGCCAGATTCAAGCTTGGCGCCCCATAGCGCGAACATGGTCGCATCGCCGCCATCGTCGAGGATGATGTTGGCAGTGGTGCCATCGGTGTCCGCACCCCAATTGAAGATATCGCCGACATAATCCCAATAATCCGCCAGGCTTTCGCCCTTGATCGCGAACACCGGCACTCCGGTGGCTGCGATCGCAGCGGCAGCGTGATCCTGCGTCGAGAAGATGTTGCAGGTGGCCCAGCGGACTTGCGCGCCCAGCGCGGTCAGCGTCTCGATCAACACTGCGGTCTGGATTGTCATGTGCAGCGACCCGGTGATCCGCGCGCCCTTGAGCGGCTGCGACGCACCAAATTCCTGCCGCAGCGCCATCAGGCCCGGCATTTCGGTTTCAGCAATGCGGATTTCGGCGCGGCCAAATTCGGCCAGGCTGAGATCGGCGACTACGTAATCGGGGGCATTTGCAACTGCGGTGGCCACGGTAAAGCTCCTATGAATTGAACCAGGCGCTCTGCCGTAAACAAAACCAGCGGCGCCATTAATGACGCCGCCCTTAGCCTCACGCTATGCGAGAGGCAAATATAAAGATTGCTTTATATGTTTGTCGGAAAGCCGCTCATGCGGGGCGGCGGTGAAGCGTCAGCCCGGCCCGCCCGCCAGTGCCGTCCGCTTCACCCTTGTCCGGAAAGATGTGGTCTCAATCCTGCCCCCCGGACGCCCCCGCGCCGCCGCTTCACGTCAAGCGGCGGGCGAACCGATCCGGTTTAGCGCAGCCACGCCATCTGGTGCGCACCATCGTCGAGCAAGTCATTCGCGGCCTCAACCAGCGGGTTCAACCCGTGCATGTCAGCCAAGGTGCCGGCGACCTGTTTGAGTTGACCGCAGGTCAGCCACGGGTGTCCTTGCCCATACTCGTTGGCCATCTGAACGCTCAGCTTATCAAGCGCTCGGTCGGCCTTGCCAGCGCCAAACCGCTCCGCATAATTTTCGCGCAGCTCACGCGCAGCAGCGTTCAGTTCGCCAATGTGATTGGTCGTAAAGCGTCCGTATTCGCGTTGGAAATTGTCCTTCGTGGTCCGGCAGCGCAGCCCGGTGACCATCAACATGATGTCGAGCCGGCGAATTTTCTCTGCTTGTCCGACCCCGCTTGCTGCGGCTGGAACCGACAATGCCATACCCGCTGCGGCAACACAGGCCGCAAACCCCTTGATCGTCATGAGTAGTCTCCCGGCGGGCCCGTCCCCGCACTTACGACTTTCGCTGAACGAGTTTACGCAAACTTAAAGCGGGGCAGTAAAGCGAAATTAAGCATCTGCCGGGCCGTTGCAGGCTGGCCCGCAGCGCCTATATTCTGCGCGAGACTCACGCCTATTCAAACCGGAGAAATTTTTATGACGATCGCTATTGGTGACAAGCTGCCCGATGTTAAACTGGTCAAGCTGACCGAAGCTGGACCTGATGCGGTGCAAAGTGCCGATTATTTCGCCGGCAAGCGAATCGCTCTGTTCTCGGTCCCGGGGGCTTTCACGCCAACCTGCTCGGCCAAGCATCTGCCCGGATATGTCGAAAAGGCCGCCGACCTCAAAGCCAAAGGGATCGACGAGATCGCCTGCACCGCGGTCAACGATCCGTTCGTGCTGGGCGCCTGGAGCAAAAGCGGCGACGCAGCCGACGTTACTATGCTCGCCGATGGCAACGGCGATTTCGCCGAAGCGCTGGGTCTGACGATGGATGGCAGCGCGTTCGGTCTGGGCAAGCGCGGCCAGCGGTTCTCGATGGTGGTCAACGACGGCACGGTCGAACAACTGTTTGTCGAAGGCCCGGGCGAGTTCAAGGTCAGCTCAGCCGAATATATGCTCGAAAATCTTTGAGCATCTGGTGGCAGCTGGCGATCAAGGCGCTCGTCTCGGGCGTCCTGATCGCCGCCGCCTCCGAACTGGCGCGGCGCAGCCCCGGCTGGGGCGGACTGGTGGCGAGCCTGCCGCTGGTGTCGCTAACCGCGCTGCTGTGGCTGTGGCGCGATACTGGCGATGCGGCGCGGCTGGCCGACCTGGCGCTGTCATCGTCGCTGTATGTCATCGCCTCGCTGCCCGCATTTGTAATCATGGCGCTGCTGCTGTGCCGCGGGACCGCAATCCCGCTGGCCTTTGCGGGGTTCGTTGTCATCGGGATGGCTGGCTATCTGGCCATGATCTGGGCTGGAAAACGGCTCGGCTGGCCGGTCTAAGTGCCCGGCCAGGGTGGCAATGACGCGCTAGCCCGCTTTGGCATCGGGCAGCGCATAGGTCACCGTCGCCTGTCCAACCGGGCGCGTGCAATCATCCTGATAGAGCTGGACATCGACCGTGGCGAGCCGCCGCCCCAGCCTGAGCAGCCGGGCCTCAGCGTAAACCCGGCTCAGCTGCACCCCGCGCAAAAAACTGTAATTGAGGTTACTTGTCACCGCCATAGCGACCGGACCGATGTGCGCCAGAATCACAGCGTAAGCCGCATGATCGGCCAAACCCATCTGCGTCGGGCCCGAGACCAGATTGCCCGGCCGTAAGTTCGCAGGCCCTGGATCGAGCGTAACCAAGGCTCGCCCCGGACCGATTTCGGTGACCTTGGTGATCGCCCCGCCTGCGCGCTCGGCAAATGCGTGAATAAAGAAATCCGCCATGTCGGTCACAGACATGACCGGTTCGAACACTGCGGGCATGCTAATACCCCATCAGCGACAGCACTTCCTTGCGGCTGCGCGAATCGTCGAGGAAGCAGCCGAGCAGCCGGCTAGTGACCATCTCGACCCCCGGGGTCTTGACCCCGCGCCCGGTCATGCAGCCGTGCTGCGCCTTGATCACCACCGCCACGCCGTGGGGGTGGAGGTTATCCCAGATGCACTGCGCCACCTCGGCGGTTAGCCGCTCCTGGATTTGCAGCCGCTGCGCAAAGCCGTGCAGCACGCGCGCCAGTTTGGAAATTCCGACCACCTTGTTGCTCGGCATATAGGCAATCGCGGCGGTGCCGGTGATCGGCGCCATGTGATGCTCGCAATGCGATTGGAACGGGATATCTTTCAGCAGCACCAGTTCGTTATAGCCGCCGACTTCTTCGAACGTGCGCGCCAAGTGGCTCGCCGGATCGCTGCCATAGCCCTGGCAGTATTCCTTCCAGGCCCGCCCGACTCGCGCCGGCGTATCCAGCAGCCCCTCACGGTCCGGGTCATCGCCCGACCAGCGGATCAGCGTACGGATTGCATCCTGCACTTCATCGGGCACCGGCAACTTTGCTTTCGGGCCTTCGTGGCGACTATCGTGGCTATGTTCGAGTGCGCTCATCATCGTCTCCTCACACCGGGCGGCGCAGCAGGCCGCCGCGGCGAAACAGTCCGCGCCGTTTGCTGAACGGCTCGAACAGTTCCTCGGGCCGCTCGGGATCGAGCAGCGCGTTGTCCGCCACCGCTTTCTCTGCATCGGTCAGTGGACGCAAGGTAAAAGGATCAAGGTATTTACCCCTGCGCGGAGCCTGCATGATCAGATCGATCATCGAGGGGTTGGCGTCCAACCTGGCGGCTACATCGGCCTCGGCCAGACCGGTGTGCTCGGCCAGCAAAACGATCCGCAGCCGCTTGATCGGCGCAGCGGCATGCGCGTTGCCGGGGCGCGCCGCATCGATGAACAGATCGCATTCGCTATCAAGCCCCATCGAGCGATTGTTCATATTGGCCGAGCCGACCCGAACCACTTCGTCATCGACGATCATCACCTTGGAATGGACGTAGATCGCGGTCCCCGCCGCGTTGAACGGCATGAATATCCGGAACCGATTGCCCGGATCGCGTTTGCCGATGGCATGGCACAGCTGGACCCGCGCCCCGTCCATCGCTTTCTGCTCGAGCCACCCGTGCGCGGTTTCCGGGTTGATCAAGACGATCTCCGGCGGGTTGGGCTGCGCTAACCGTGCCGCCAGCGCTTCGGCGATGGCACGGCTCGCGAAATATTGGCTTTCAGCATAAATGAACTGCTTGGCACGGGCGATGTGTTCGATGAACAGCGCCTCGATCTCGCGCACTTCCTCACAGCCATGAAATTCTGCGCGGGTGCGCGCGATGCCGACTTCAACATTTTCGAATTCGGCGCGCAGTTTTTTCGGCCAGGCGCTGTGCTTTTGCGGTTGGCACGGAGCGAGCGGCTCACCCCCTGCTCGGATCCAGCGCTCACGTCCAAGATCGGCCAAAACGCCCGCTGCATCGCCTTCAACCAGCATCGTCAGATCGTGCCACGGCCCATAAAGTTTCTTGCTGTAAGGTTTGTGACGACGCGGATCTGCTTCGAGATGTTCGGGTGTATCCCAGCGCTCAGAGGTCATATCGATGCCACCGCAGACCGCGAACAGATCATCGATAACCACCACTTTTTGATGATGGCTGCATCCCACCGGATGCGCCGAATCGAGCTTGAAGTCGATCTGCGGGTGCAGCATCCAGCGGATCAGATCGAGCATCATCGAGCCGCGAAACAGAAACTTGAGCGCGCCGAAGTTCCATTTGAGCACCCGCACCTGCAAGCCAGGACTGCGTTCACACAGCCAGATTACGAACGCCCCCATCCGCGCGGGATTGACCGTTTTGCGCGGCAAGTTCCAAAATCGGCGGCCATCGCCCAGCCGCATCCGGGTATCGAAATCCCAGCCGATCATCTGAATCCGTTGCTGCGCGCCCTGCATCGCTTGCTGCATCAGCGCGTAATAATCGGCGGCATCGACCACGACATGCGCGCGGCTCGCCCGGGCGAAGCGCCAGACAGAGCTGGGCGGCGCGGGTTTGCTTGTTTCAGGCTCCATGGCGATAGGGCATATCCGCAGCTTCGGGCTGCGTCACGCCCGCGATCCGCTTTGGCTGACAAAATCCTGTAGTCGGTCGAAGGGTTCCACCTCATGACCGCACCCCACTGGACCCACTGGCCCCAAGGCCTCTAGATGCTGGCGAATCGGATAGGTGTTAGGACAGGCGGATGGATCAAGCAGATGTGGTAATTGTCGGGGCCGGCCATGGCGGCGCGCAAGCTGCGATCGCGCTGCGCCAGAACGGCTTTGCCGGATCAATCCTGCTGATCGGGCGCGAACCCGAAATTCCCTATGAGCGCCCGCCACTGTCGAAAGACTACCTTGCGCGCGAAAAGACCTTTGAACGGATCTGCCTGCGTCCCGAACAATTCTGGACCGACAAGCAGATCACGCTGCTGCGCAATTGCGAAGTGGTGCGGATCGATCCGGCGGCGCATCAGCTGGTGCTGAAAGACGGCGCAGCAATCGCCTACGGACAAGCGATCTGGGCCACTGGCGGCGATCCGCGTCGGCTCGCTTGCCCCGGCGCTGAACTGGCCGGGATCCACGCGGTTCGGACCCGCGCCGATGTCGATTGCCTGATGGCCGAACTCGATGCCGGGGCCAGCACCGCCGTGGTAATCGGCGGCGGTTACATCGGGCTGGAAGCGGCCGCCGTACTGACCAAGCTGGGGGTGGCGGTCAGCGTGCTGGAAATGCTGCCGCGCGTGCTCGCGCGGGTCGCCGGCGAGCACCTGTCGCGCTTTTTTGAAGCTGAGCACCGCGCGCATGACGTTGATTTGCGCACCAGCACCGGGGTGACCGAACTGATCGGCGAGCACGGCCGGGTCAGCGGCGTAACCTTGGACGATGGCACTTCCTTGCGCGCTGACATTGTGATTGCCGGGATCGGCATCGTCCCGGCGGTCGGTCCACTACTCAGCGCCGGAGCGGCGGGCGGCAACGGGGTCGATGTCGATGAATTCTGCCGCACCAGCCTGCCCGATGTCTATGCTATCGGCGACTGCGCGGCGCAGGCTAACAGCTTTGCCGACAACGCCGTCGTGCGGCTGGAATCGGTGCAGAACGCGAATGACATGGCGACTTGCGCGGCCAAGGCAATTTGCGGCGATCCGCAGCCCTATGGCGCGACGCCGTGGTTCTGGTCGAACCAGTATGACTTGCGCTTGCAAACTGTTGGCTTGTCGCTTGGCTTTGATCAGGAAATCGTACGGGGTGATCCGGCGATGCGCGCATTTTCAGTGATTTACCTGCGCCAAGGCCAAGTGATCGCGCTCGATTGCGTGAACAGCGTCAAAGACTATGTCCAAGGCCGCAAGCTGGTCGAGGCAAAATTCAAGCCGGACGATCCCGAGCTGCTGGCCGATCCTGCCGTGCTGCTCAAAGATATCCTCGCCGCAGCGGGCGGTTGATAACCCGGCGCAGGCGGCTAGGTTGAACCCAGGCAAGGAACAGGCACGCAATGGCAGGACGTTTTTTTGAAGACTGGCAGGTAGGCGACCGCCTGGACCATGAGATCAGCCGCACGGTAACCGAAACCGACAACCTGTTGTTCTCGGTCATGACGCACAATCCGCAGCCGCTGCATATCGATGCCGAAGCCGCGCGCGCGAGCGAGTTCGGGCAGATCCTCGTCAACGGCACTTTCACCTTTGCGCTGATGGTCGGACTATCGGTTGGTGACACTACGCTGGGTACGCTGGTGGCCAATCTGGGCTACGACCAGCTGGTGATGCCAAAGCCGGTGTTCATCGGTGACACGATGCGCGCGAGCAGCGAAGTGACTGCGCTCAAGCCATCCGGATCGCGCCCCGCAGCGGGTATCATCACCTTCCGCCACAACCTGACCAACCAGCGCGGTGAGGTGGTTTGCTCTTGCCTGCGCACCGCGCTGATTAAGCGCCGCAGCGCTTCGGAGAACAGCTGATATGCAAATCGGAATTGTCGGCGCCGGCAAAATGGGTGGCAACATGGCGCAGCGGCTGCTGCGCGGCGGGCACCGAGTGGCCATTCAGGACATCAACCCGGCAGCCTGCGCCCCGATT
>JANMBA010000037.1:0-12611 GCA_031360105.1 Novosphingobium sp. | reverse complement strand
CTGAAAGCCGTTCGAGCGCGCCAATCGCTTGCCCGCCGGGGACATAGGCGACCCGCCAGTACATCCAGATGATCAGGGCCGAAAACAGCGCGAACGGCAGCCACAGCACCAACTCGGGCGGAAACCGCCCCTGCGCTGCGGCGGCTTGGCCATATTCGTTGATCTTGTGATAGGCGACCACCATCACGATCGACAGAAACACGCCGAGCGATGAAGTCGAGCGTTTGGGCGGCACCGCCAGCGCCACTGCCAGCAGCGGCAACAGCAGCATCATCACCACTTCGACCAGCCGGTAATTCAGGCTGGCGCGGGTTTCATTGCGCAGCTGCTTGGTCGACGTGTCGCTCCATCCAAGCTTGAGCAGTTCGGGCAAAAGATATTCGCGCTGCTTGCCGCCGCGCTGGCGAAACCGTTCGATCGCGGGCAAATCAATTGGCAGGTCGTGCTGCGAAAAGCTGAGCACGCGCGGCGGCATGCCGGGTTCGTCCTGGATAATCTGGCCTTGAGTAAGCCGCAGGATAATCGTGTCAGGGCTGTCTTTAAGCGCAAGGAAGGTGCCCTCGCGCGCCGAAATTGTCGCCACCTGCCCTTTGGATGATGAAATCCGCGCGAAGATCCCGGTCAATTTGTGGCCGTTGTCGCTGCTCTGGTCGATCCGCAGCGCGACCTTGTCTTGCAGGGTGGTAAACTCTCCGACCTTGATCGAAGCGCCAAGCGCGCCCGAGCGCAGTTCAAAATCGAGCTGTTCGTAATAATACCGCGCCAGCGGCTGCAAATAGCCAACAATCGCCAGATTGAGCGCTGCCAGCACGATGGTCATCGCAAACGGAATGCGTAGCAACCGGGTATAGCTCAGCCCGACCGCGCGCATCACATCCAGTTCGCTGGAAGTGGCGAGCTTGCGGAATGCGAACAGAATTCCCAGCATCAGCCCCAGCGGAATCGCCAGCCCGGCATATTCGGGCAGCAGGTTGGCCAGCATTTTAAACACGATCGAAATCGGCCCGCCTTCGGTACCGACGAATTCGAACAGCTTGAGCATTTTGTCGAGCATCATCAGCGATGCCGCGATCACGAACACCGCCAGCATCGGCATCAGCACCAGCCGGAAGATATAACGGTCAATGGCGGGGATTGATTTCACACAGGCCTTGGGTTGAGGAAGCTCGGGATTGAGGGTGCTGGCGGGCGAGCAGCTAATACCTTACCCGCCGATGGCACGCGGCGAAAGCGCAAACGACTTAGTGTTGCGCGGCCTGCGCCTGATCTGGCGTGACCTTAAGCTTTTTTCAGCGCGCCCTAGGCTTTCTCAAGCGTACATTGCAGCGGGTGCGTGTTCTGGCGGGCGAAATCCATCACCTGATTCACTTTGGTTTCGGCGATTTCATAGGTGAACACGCCGCACACCCCGACGCCTTTCTGGTGGACGTGAAGCATCACCCGGGTCGCTTGTTCCAGGTCCATCTGGAAAAATCGCTTGAGCACCATGACCACAAATTCCATCGGGGTATAGTCGTCGTTGAGCAGCAATACTTTGAACTGGCTAGGTTTCTTGGGTTTGGTGCGGGTCTTGGTGGCAACCCCAAGCTGATCCTGGCGATCACCGTCGCCGCCTTTGCGCTCATCGTCGCTGGCCCGCGGGCTCGCGCTGCTCAGGGCAGTCAGGGTCAAGGCAGTCTGATTTATCATCGCAGCAAAATATCGTATCACCGGGGTAAAGAACAAGGGCTGATCGTTTCGCTTGCACGAAAGATATTAGCAATACGAAAAAGGACCGGACAGCTTGGCGCTGTCCGGTCCTGATTTGTCCTGCGGCCCGGCGGAAGCGAGAGGGAGTGCCGGGGCGCGGGGAGCAGGCTGGCCTTAGGCGGCCTGCTTGACCTTTTCGACCGCCAGGCTGACGCGGGTCGAGATCGGCGCGAACGCGTCACCAGCCAGCTTGACCATGGCTTCCGAATGCTTCGAGGTCGTGGCGACCGCAGCATCGAAATTACGGCGCATCATTTCGCCTTGCAGCTTGAAGAAGTCGGCAGGGGTCTTGACGCCCGCAATGGTCTTGACGTCGGCGGTGATGGTTTCGACCGCGCTCTTGCCTTCAGCCACATAGGTCTTGCCCATGTCTTGCAGACCGGCGGCGAGGATCTTGCTCGATTCGACCACGGCTTCAAGGTTGCCCTTGGTGAATTCGCCATACTCGCTGGCGTAGGCCGAGGTCTTCTCGAATGCAGCCTTGGCCTTGTCCTGAGCGGTGGACATCGCGTCCTTGATCTTGGCGGTATAGTCTTCGGTGGTGGTTTTGGTCTTGGTCATGATGGTATCCTTAAGTTTGATGATCGGGGAAGTTTTGGCGGCTGGCTTGGTGGCGGCCAGCTTGACGACTTTCTTGGCAGGCGCGGATTTGGCCGAAGCCTTCTTCACAGCTGCCTGCTTGACGATGACGGCTTTCTTGATGGCAACCTTGGGTGCCGGAGCTGCCTTTGCGGTGACTTTGGCTGGGGCGACCTTGGGCGCTGCGACTTGGGCGGCTGGAGCCGCAGCCTTTGCTTCGACGATGGCCGCAGCTTGCGCATAAGCCTGTTCAGCGGCGGCATCAGCTTTCGCCAAATCGATCTTCGCTTCGGGGGTGGTGACTGGAGTGGTAGCCATCGAAAAATCCTCTGAACTTGAGCCTGCGCCACAGATCGGCACCGGCTATGTTGCGCTGCACAAAATAGATATTGCGAGCGCGAAGTCAAGGATTTTTTGTGCAGTGCAGCATAATAGTCAATAATGCTGTAATTTTAATGCTTTACCGCAGTTTGACATAACGACCGGGGGCGTCCTCGATCACCGTGTCGCCCTTGCTTCCGGGCATCCGCTTACCCGCAACTGGCACTTCGCGGTCATCCAGCTGGCGGACCCAGCCGATCCAGTGCGGCCACCAGCTGCCCGGGGTCTCGTGCGCCCCGGCCAGAAATTCGGCGAAACTGTCAACTGGTGCGGGATTGGTCCAGAACTGGTATTTGTTCGCGGCCGGCGGATTGACCACCCCGGCGATATGGCCAGATCCGGCCAGCACGAAGGTCTTGGGTCCGCGCAAATGGTGCATCATCCGCCACACGCTATCAGCCGGCGCGATGTGATCCTCGCGGCCCGCTTGAAGATAAGCCGGGGTCGTGATCCGCGTCAGATCGATCGGGGTGCCATCGGCGCTCATGCCATCGGGCACCACCAGCTTGTTGTCGCGGTACAGGTCAGTCAAATAGGACATATGCCATTTGGCCGGCAGGTTGGTAACATCGCCGTTCCAGTGGAGCAGATCGAACGCTGGGTAATCATCGCCCAGCAGGTAGTTGTTGACGACATAGTTCCAGATCAGATCGGTCCCGCGCAGCAGATTGAAGGTCGCCGCCATTACCCGCCCGTCAAGGTAACCGGTCTGTTTGGACAGCTTGGCCAGCGCGGCCAGCTGCTGATCGTCGATGAACACCTTGAGCTCGCCGGCCAGTTCAAAATCGACCTGCGCGGTGAAAAAGGTCGCGCTTTTGATCCGCTCGGCCTCGCCCCGCCGCTCCAGAATTGCCAGTGCCGCCGCGAGCGTTGTGCCGGCCACGCAATAGCCGATCGTGTGGACTGATTTTACCGCCAGCCGCGCACGGATCGTATCGACCGCATCGATCTCGGCGCGGATGTAATCGTCCCATTCGACGTCGGCCATGCTGGCATCGGCCGATTTCCACGATACCACAAACACGCTCAGCCCCTGATCGACTGCCCAGCGGATGAAGCTTTTCTGCGGGCTGAGATCGAGGATGTAAAACCGGTTGATCCACGGCGGAAAAATTACCAGCGGCACCTCGAGCACGGTCGCGGTGGTCGGGGCGTAATGGATCAGCTGGTACAGCGGCGTTTCATGGACCACCTTGCCCGGCGCTGTGGCAATGTTTTCGCCCACCCGGAAGGCTTGCGGATCGACGTGCGTGAGTTGACCGCGTTGCAGGTCTTCAAGCAAGTGCTGAAAGCCTTTGACCAGGCTTTCCCCTTGGGTGGCGACTGCTTTGTCCATCACCAGCGGATTGGTCAGCGGGAAATTGGCCGGGCTCAGCATTTCGGTCAGCGTCCGCGCCGCAAACCGCAGTTGTTCGCCGCGCGCCTGATCGGTGCCCGGGGCCGCATCGGCCATCGCCATGATCTGCTCGGCCAGCATCAGATAGGTCTGGTGGACCAGGGCATAGAACGGGTGCGCGCGCCACTTGGGATCCTTGAAGCGCCGGTCCTGCCGGGGCAAGGCCGGGGCCCCACCCCCAACATCCCCGTCCGCTGCACCCGCCTTGGGGCCGATCCCGTATTGGCCGAGCACCCCTTCCCACAGCGCCAGACTGTCTTCCCACAGCTTCTTCTGGGCCTCGGGCTGGGCCAGCGGAAGGGCTTTCATCCAGCCTTGCAGGATCGCGCCAAAGCCGCCCGGCTCGGTCAGCAGGGCAGGCCACTTGGCGCTTGCCGAGGCGGCCTGGCTGCGCTGAAATTCGAACCACATGGTCTGCATCCGCTGCGCGACGCCGGTCCACTGCGCCAGATCGCCCGCCGCCGGAGCGCCGGCTGCTGCTTCGCCGCCGGGCATGAACTGGGTAAACAGCTTTTGCGGCGCTTCGATCATCGCGGCAAAAATGTCAGCGGGGGCGGTGTCCTTGCTGGACCGGTCACTCATCGGGCAGGCTCCTGTGCACGGAAGGCAAGCTTCCGGCGGTTGGCTATCGTGTCTTCCCCCGAGGCCACGAGGTGCCAGCAATCACCGCGCGGTGCAACGCGCATTGCCGATCCGCTTATACTCGCCGTGGAATTTGGGCATGTTTTCCGACCGGCCGCCAAAATCGTGCCCGTCGCCGAGGTAAAGGTCGATCTCGCGCCCGCCCGGTATTTCTTCTGCATTGGGTCCCCAGGTGCTGATCTGCACGTTCTTGGTCGCCGCGCCCCATTTGGCGTGGCCGCGCAGTTCGCTGGTTCCAGCGTGGCGTGCCAGAAAGCGGAACAGCACCGGGCCGCACTGGCCCTTGTCGCCGACGCTCACGCCGCAAAAGTCTTTGCCGCACGGCGCAATATCGATCGTGCGATACATGCGCCCTTTGGCGGTCCAAACCGGCTTGTCTTCGCTTACCGTCCAGCGGCCGTAATAAGGGCTGGACGCAGCTGCGAGCACCGGGAGGCTAGCGAACAGGCCAATCGACAGCGCTGCAATGGAATGGAATAAGGCCTTCATGTCACTCTCCCCCTCAGGATCGGATCTGGCATTTCGCCCGGCCTGGCGGGCTTTGCGCTGGATCGTCCTAGCAGCATTGACACTGTTTGTAATCCAGACTGCGCTGAAGGCGCTGCGTGCGCCGTGGCAAGTCGATGATTTTCCCGAGGCGCTGGCAGTCAAGGTGGAACTGCTGCCGTGGCTGTTCCCGCTCCACATGGTGACGGGCGGGCTGGTGTTGCTGCTGATCCCGGCGACGTTGCTGGTGCGCAAGCGCGCGCGGTGGCATCGCCCGTTGGGCCGGATCACCGCGCTGGTGGTTCTGGTCGCCGGACTGACTGCTTTCCCGGTCGCGCTGATTGCTCCCGTTACGCCGGTTTCAGCCTGGGGCTTTGCGGCGCAAGGCGCGGTCTGGCTGGTCCTGCTCGCGCTGGGGCTGCGCAATATCCACTTGCGGCGCATTCAGGCCCACCGCGCCGCGATGCTGTTGATGGCCGCGACGACGACTGGCGCGGTGTTCTTCCGGGTCTATCTCGCGCTGTGGGCGTTGCTTGGCAATTATCGCCATTATGAAACGTTTTATGCCGCCGACGCGTGGATCGCTTGGTCGCTGCCGCTCGCTGGCATGGTGATTTTTCTCAAACGCACTGGCGCTGGGCCGTTCGATCACCGATAAGGCCGCAGCGCGGCACATTCGCGCAAGCAATGGAAAGGTCCAATGTCCGAGGAATTTTACCGCATCAAGCGATTGCCGCCCTATGTCATCGCCGAAGTCAACGGCATGCGGGCAGCGGCGCGCGCGGCCGGACGGGACATCATCGATCTTGGCATGGGCAACCCCGATTTGCCCCCGCCGCAGCACGTCATCGATAAATTGTGCGAAGTGGCGATGAAGCCCGATGCGCATGGCTATTCGGCGTCCAAAGGCATCCCCGGTTTGCGCAAGGCGCAGGCGCAGTATTATGGCCGCCGCTTCGGGGTGGAGGTCGATCCCGAAACCGAGGTTGTGATGACCATGGGCAGCAAGGAAGGGCTCGCCAGCCTCGCCACCGCGATCACCGCGCCGGGCGACGTCGTGCTTGCGCCCAATCCCAGTTATCCGATCCACACCTTCGGGTTCATCATCGCGGGCGCAACGATCCGCTCGGTTCCGACCACGCCTGACGAAGATTACTTCCGCGCGCTCGAACGGGCGATGGCCTTTACTGTCCCGCGTCCGTCGATCCTGATCGTCAACTATCCGTCGAACCCCACCGCCGAGACAGTCGATCTGGCGTTCTACGAGCGGCTGGTGGCCTGGGCCAAGGAGAACAAGGTCTGGGTGATCTCGGATCTGGCCTATTCTGAGCTGTATTATGACGGCAACCCGACCGTCTCGATCCTGCAAGTGCCCGGCGCCAAAGATGTTGCGATCGAGTTCACGTCGCTGTCGAAGACCTTTTCGATGGCCGGCTGGCGGGTTGGGTTCGCGGTCGGCAATCAGCGGCTGATCGCTGCGCTGACCCGGGTCAAAAGCTACCTCGATTACGGCGCGTTTACCCCGATTCAAGCTGCGGCCTGCGCCGCGCTCAACGGCCCGCAAGACATCGTCGAGGCCAACCGCACGCTGTACCAAAAACGCCGTGACGTGCTGACCGAAAGCTTTGGCCGGGCCGGCTGGCACATTCCCAGCCCGCGCGCCTCGATGTTCGCCTGGGCCCCGCTGCCCCCAGCACTCAAGGACATGGGCAGCCTGGAATTTTCCAAGCAATTGCTTACCCATGCGGAAGTCGCGGTGGCGCCCGGCGTCGGATACGGCGAAGAGGGTGAGGGCTATGTCCGTATCGCCTTGGTAGAAAACGAACAAAGGTTGCGCCAAGCCGCACGTAATGTTCGGCGTTATTTGCAGTCAATGGGGATTAATAGTTCTGCTGCGTGACTAGCGCCTATTTCTCTCGGGACTTTTGCGAAGCGCGCTTGCGCAAATCGCAATAACTGTGCAGCCTAGCGCGCTAGGGGGCTAGGTTTTGATGCGGATCCGCAGGATCCAGCCGCGCGCCCACAGAGGTTGCCTTGCGGTTGTTTCGCTGGTTTTCGGTCGGTCCAGTTCCGACGGCGTACGATCTGCGCCGCCTCGGTTGGCAGTTGCTGGTGGATGCGCAATCGTCGGGCCGGGGCGAAGCCCATGCGCTGCTCGGGCGGCCGCATGATCTGCCGATGCCGCAATGGCTGACGCTGAGCGGTGCAAACCTGGCACAGCGCAAATGGATGATGATGATCGACGTGAGCGAATCGACCGACCGGGCGCGGATGCTGCGGCTGGGGTTTGGTGATGCGGTCGGGCTGGGCCCGTCGCTCGATGAATTGGAAACGCGGGTGTTGCGGCTGACTGAATATGCCGACGCACTGCCGCGCTATCGCTGGCATGGTCCGGTGCAGCTCGATCTGCTCGCGCGGGAGGCGTTTGTCGCTGGCCGCGCGGTCGGCCTGCACCCGCGCGAATTTGCGCTGCTGTGGCGGCTCGCCGAAACCCCCGAGGTCAGCGTCGGCGCGGCGGAATTGCTGTACGATGTGTGGCGGCTGTCATTTCGCCCTGAAACCAATAGTCTGGCGGTTCATGTCAGCCGCTTGCGGGCTAAACTGCGCACGTCGGGGGTCGATGGACTGGTCGAGACCCTGCCGGGCGGCGCTTACCGGTTGGCCAGCGCTGTGCCGCGCCGCGCCATACCGCCGAACGGCGCGTTGCACGGCGATTTGGCGCTGGACGGTTATACCCGTTTGAGCGAGGAGCGGATTCTCGCCTGAACGGCTTTGCAGGATCAGAACCTATGGATCACAGTGTCACTCCGCCCGGCCGCGTCGCGATCAGCATGGATGACCACGGGGTCGCGCAGGTCCGGCTGATCCGCAGCGACAAGATGAACGCGCTCGACCCAGATATGTTCGCTGCCTTGCTCGCTGCGGGCGACCTGCTGCACGGCCTCACGGGTCTGCGCTGCGTGGTGCTGTCGGGTGAGGGGCGCAGCTTTTGCGCTGGGCTGGATATGGCCAGCATGGGCGATCCTGACCGCCGCCGCGAAGCCCCGTTGACCGCGCGCAGCCACGGCAATACCAATCCGCCGCAGCAAGTGGCGATGCAGTGGCGCAAGCTGCCGGTACCAGTGATCGCGGCGGTCCACGGGGTATGCTTTGGCGGCGGGCTGCAAATTGCCAGCGGGGCCGATTTCCGCGTGATGACCCCCGATGCACGGCTGGCGGTGATGGAAATGAAGTGGGGCCTGGTGCCCGATATGGCGGGCTATGCGCTGTGGCGCGGCACCGTCCGCGACGATGTGCTGCGCGAACTGACTTATACCAACCGCGAATTTACCGGAGCCGAGGCGCTGACTTACGGATTTGCGACGCTGATCGACGCTGACCCACTGGCGCGCGCGCTGACTATCGCTGCCGAAATTGCCAATCGCAACCCCGAGGCGCAGCGCGCCGCCAAGCGGCTATTCGCGCAGTACCTGCAGGCCTCGGTCGATGAAATCCTGATGGCCGAAAGCATCGAACAGCAAGCCTTGATGGGAACCAAAAACCAGATCGAGGCGGTGCTGAGCCAAATGAGCAAGCGCGCGGGTGTGTTCACCGATCCTGCATAAAGTTTGAAGGCTTGTCCGGTATTCCCGGGCACCCCGCTGCGGACGCATTGGGGTCTGCCCGATCCGGCCATGCCACCGGCCGCGCGGCCGCGATCGATGCGGTGTTGGCGGGCTAGTCCAGTGGGCGCTGCTCTGCCGCTGCCAGATCGGCCGGAGTGTTGATATTGGCGGGATCGGACGCGAGCTGCACCGCCTGCGCACCAATCGCTTCGGCAAAGGCGCGCATCGAATGTTTGCCGGTGCCCTCAAGAATAGCCTCGATCGCCGTAACCGCGCTGACCGGCCATAAGCCAATCACGGGCTGCGCAGCCAGATAGGCGGGGGCTGGGGCCAGCAACGCGGGCAAATTATCGGGCAGATCAGGCGCATCCACCCCGATGCTCAGCACCGCGTCATAACCCTGATCGGCAGCCAGATGCAGCGCTGCGGCGATCCCACCCAGCGGCCCCATGCCGGGCTGGGGCCAATCGGGCAAGGTCGGGGCCGGGGCCGTCTCGCGGCCTGCCACCACCACGTGTTCGCACCAGCCCGCCAGCAGATCGGCCGCCCGTGCCAGCAACGTGTGCCCGGCCAGCTGCGCCAGCGCCTTGTCGCTGCCAAAGCGCGAGCTTTGCCCGCCGGCCAGCACCACGCCCAAAATCATGCCAGATCCTTCATGCGAATGTCCTCGGTGACCGGGTCTGTTACGGTCGCTGCAATAGTCTGCGATCTTGCCCGATGCTTGGCAAGCACTGGCGGAGCAGCTAGCGCTAGCAGCGATGAAAGCATTGCGCGATCCCGATCGGCTCCTGACCGATGGCCTGGCGGCCATTCGCGGCCAGTTCAAAGTGCCAGCAGGCTTTGCGCCCGAGGTTGAGGCGGCGGCCCACAGCGCGGTTCAGCGCCAACCGGACCAGCACAGGGACCGCACCGCTGAACCGTTCGTGACGCTCGACCCGGCCAGTTCGACCGACCTTGATCAAGCCTTCACGATCGAAGCGGCGGGCAGCGATTTGTTGCTGCATTATGCGATTGCCGACGTGGCGTGGTTCGTTCGTGACGGCGATCCGCTGGATGTCGCGGCCTGGGCGCGGGGCGAGACGCTGTACCTGCCCGATGGCAAGGCCGGGCTGTACCCCCGGGCGCTGTCCGAAGGTGCCGCCAGCCTGCTGCCCGATGGTCCGCGTCCGGCGGTGGTGTTCACCACCCGGGTTGCGCCGGATGGATCGGTCAAGCTGGCAGGGGCCGAGCGCGCAATTATCCAGAGCCGCGCCAAGCTAGCTTATGAGAGCGCCACCGAAGCGCAGCTGCCCGCCGGATTTGCCGAGCTGTCGCGCCGGATTACCGAAGCCGAGGCGGCGCGCGGCGCAGCCCGGGTCGATCCGCCCGAGCAGCAGGTCGAACGCAGCGTGGATGGGCATTTCAACCTGGTTCTGCGCCCGCAAAGCCTGGCTGAACAGCGCAACGCAGCACTGTCGCTTGCGACCAATCTGGCGGTGGCTGACGCGCTTTATGCCGCGCAAACCGGTCTGTTCCGGGTGATGGCCGGGCCGGATGACCGTGCGCGGGCGCGGCTGCGCCATATTGCGGGCGCGCTGGGCCTCAGTTGGCCAGCCGCCGACAGCCTCGAAGCGTTTGAAAAGACGCTCGACCTGGCGCAGCCCAATGCCGCCGCATTCACCCTGGCAATCCGGCGCGCGGGTAACGGCGCCAGCTATGTGCCCTATCAAGCCGGGGTAAAGCCGTGGCACGCGGCAATGGCGGCGACTTATTGCCATATGACCGCGCCGCTGCGGCGGCTGGCCGATCGCTATGTCGTGCGGGCCGCGCTGGCGATCGCCAATGGCCAGCCGGTGCCCGATGAAGCCGCCGTTGCCTTTGCCAGACTTGGCCCGGTGATGGGCAAGGCCGATGCCCGCGCCAATCAGATCGACCGCGCGGTGATCGATCTGGCCGAAGCCGCCACGCTGAGCGGCCGCGAAGGGGAAAGCTTTGCGGCGGTGGTCACCGATGTCGATGAGGTCGGCCCGCGAATCCAGTTGTGCGATCTGCCAGTGGTAACCCGCGTAACCGGGCACGGCGCTGCGCCGGGCCGGAAACTGACCGTGCGGCTGATCGCCGCCGATCCGGTCAAGCGCACGGTCAGCTTTGAACGGATTGCCTGAGGCGCGCATTTGAACCGGCTTGCGCGGACCACTGTGCTCGGCTAGTGGCGCACCTCCTGCGCTGCGGCGCGGACACGAGGCCCGATGGCGGAGTGGTTACGTAGCGGACTGCAAATCCGCGCACGCCGGTTCGATTCCGGCTCGGGCCTCCATTCTCTAAACCGGCACAGTTATATGTTTGCCGCCGAACACTGCCTGCCAATTCTCGATTTCCGAAACCACGATATCGTCGGTGGCATGTGCCAGCTCGGACACCTGGGCATAGCTGAGCGCGTGATCCGGGGCTGATAGCAGCAGCACCAGCCGTTGATGGACCGCATCGAGCTTGGCGGCGGTAACTTCGGAAATCGCCGAGAAGCGCTCAAAATCGCCGAAATAGCGAATGCCAGCCAGCGCTGCGCCAAAGGTCGGGAATACCACTCCAAGGTATGATGCGTATTTGGCCACACCGTACAATGTGCCCGGTCCGACCAGCCCCAGCGCGCCAGCCGCAGCGGTCAGCAGATAGGTCGAAACTGACAGGATCGCGAGTTGGAACAACCGTCCGGACAAGCGATCAAGCCGGTGATGGACGGTGCGCAAACGCTGGGCCTTGCCCCAATGATAATCACGCTGCGCCGTAACATGGCCGTCGAGCAGCGGTCCGGCCGCCGCGCGCAGATAGTCCTTGGTCACTTTGACTTGCGGCAGTCCGATGGCGCGCAGCGCATGGCGGGCATAGTATTCGGGCCAACCACTGTCATCGCCGCGCGGCCAGCGGCTGGGCGGGCGCGCCACCCCCAACGCCAGCGGGATCGGTCCGTGACGCAAGTATTCTGCGACCCGGCGGGTTTCAAACCAGCGTTTGTGCCAGCGCTCCCGGCTGCCGCGCCAGATGATCACCAGGATCGCCGCGAGCAGCAGGAATTCCCCGGTCGAGAACATCCACTTGCGCTCGAACGAAGCGAACGGCTCGTAAGAAATCCCGCACACGATCGCCAGCGCTGACAGCACAAAGCTGGTGGTCATGCCGCCGCGATAGGCATCGGACAGCCGCGCCGAGATGGCGTCAGCCCAGGCCGCCGGGCGCATCACCTCGCGATCGACGCGGTGCGGCAGCTCGGGATCCCCGCCCGGCAAGCGCTGCAGTTCGGCCATGATTTGTGCGCCGCTGCCCGTGGCAACCGCCTCGGGCGGCTCGTAAGTGCTGATCAGCGAACGGAACGGGCGAGGCGCGCCGCCAAACAGCGCCTCGATCCGGCGGTAGGCAGTCCACAGCCGGGAGCTGCGCGGGTGCCACTGCTCGGCCGCCAACGCCTCTGCTCCGGCGCGAAACGCCCCACTTTCGCTTGGACGCAGCGCTCCGCGCACCAGGTCAGTCAGTGCTGCTTCACGGTCTTCGCCGGGGGCCATCGCCGCCAGCGATTCGGGCGCGTGCAGAATGTGCCATGCCTCAGGCGCGGCAGGATCGATCCGCACCACCGGGCAACCCCGGTCGAGCGCAGTAGCGATGGTATGGCCGGTGCCGCCTGCCAAAGTGGCCGAGCGGCCATCCCAAACCGCAATCAGAAAGTCCGATTGTTCGACCATGACTCGCCCGGCCAGCGCGGCATTGGCCGAGGTGTTGGCCGAAAACAGCGAGGCCAGCTG
>JANMBA010000028.1:0-4552 GCA_031360105.1 Novosphingobium sp. | reverse complement strand
GGCGATGTCGTCTTGCAGATACAGCACGCGCAAGGCCGAGCAGCGCTGCCCAGCGCTTTGGAAGGCGCTGGCCAGCACATCGCGGGTGACCTGCTCGGGCAGTGCGGAGCTATCAACGATCATCGCGTTCTGCCCGCCGGTCTCGGCGACCAGAATGCCGAGCGGACCTTCGCGGCCCGCCAGAGCGCGGTTAATTGCGCGCGCGGTCTGGAACGAGCCGGTAAAGGCAACTCCGGCGATGCGCGGATCGGCGGTCAGCAGCGCGCCGACTGTGCCGTCTCCGGGCGCCAGCTGCACCACCCCGTCGGAGATCGTTTCGTGGAACAGCCGCAATGCCAAAGCGGCGATCAGCGGGGTCTGCTCGGCCGGTTTGGCGATCACGGTGTTGCCCGCGGCGAGCGGACCAGCGATCAGTCCGGTGAAGATCGCCAAGGGGAAATTCCACGGCGAAATCGCCACGAACACCCCGCGTCCGGCCAACCGCAGCCGGTTGCTCTCGCCGGTCGGCCCGGGCAGCGTGATCCCATCAGCGGTGAATCGCGCCCGCGCTTCGGCGGCGTAATATCGGAGAAAATCGACAGCCTCACGTAGCTCCAGCACCGCATCGACCAGCGATTTCCCGGCCTCCCGCATGCACAGCGAGAGGAATTGCGGGGTATGCGCTTCGTAGCTGTCGGCCACGGCTTCGAGCAAGGTCGCGCGGACGTGGCCGCCCAGGCCGTCCCATCCGGGCTGGAACGCGGCCGCGCGGGCGATCATTTCGCTTACGTCCGGGGCCGCGGCTGAACGCACGGTTCCGACTTTTTGTGTTGTATCGTAAGGCGAGCAGATCGCGCGGCTTTCGACAGAATCAGGCTGAGCGGTTCTTTTTTTCGCAACTAACCCCGCGCGTGCCAAGCCTGTCGAAGCACCCGCGCTGCCTTTGCACCTGATAGTCGGCCCCGCCTCCCAATCATCCACCTGCGCCAGTTCAGTCAGCGCGGCCAGCAGCGGCCCGCGCACCGTGGGATCGGCCAGATCGAGCCCAGCACTGTTGCGCCGCCCGGAGAATATATCGCCCGGCAGCGGGATCGCCGGATTGCGGCGCGGCTTCAGCGCGGCCAGTTCTGCCACCGGATCGCCGACCAGTTCGCCCACCGGCACTTCGGCGTCGGCCATGCGGTTGACGAACGAGCTGTTCGCACCGTTTTCCAGCAAGCGGCGGACCAGATAGGCGAGCAGGTCTTTATGTCCGCCGACCGGGGCGTAAATCCGTACCGGCGTGCGCGGCTCGCCCGCCTCCGCTTCGAGCCGGGCCAGCTCGGCATAGACATCCTCACCCATTCCGTGAAGCCGCTGAAATTCGAACGGCGTGGAGCCTGCCAGCGCCTTGATCGCGCCAACCGAATAGGCATTGTGCGTGGCGAATGCGGCGTAAACTGCATCGGGCGCTGCGAGCAATCTGGCCGCGCAGGCGAGGTACGAAACGTCGGTCGCGACCTTGCGGGTGAACACCGGATAGTCACCATATCCGCCAACCTGACTCAGCTTCACTTCGCTGTCCCAATAGGCACCCTTGACCAGCCGGACCATAATCCGGCGTCCATGCCGCCGGGCCAGCGCAATCACCCAGTCGGTCAGTGGCACCGCGCGCTTGGAATAGGCTTGCAGGGCCAGCCCAAAGCCCTGCCAGCCACCTTCAAACAGCGCGTCGTCGCTCGCCAGCGCCTCGATGATATCCAGCGACAGTTCGAGCCGCTCAGTCTCTTCGGCGTCAATCGTGAAGTGAATATCGGCATCGCGAGCCTGCACCGCGAGCGCCCGCAACAGCGGTACCAGCGCGGCCTTGGCAGCATCGGCGTGGAGGTAATCATAGCGCGGGTAGAGCGCCGAGAGCTTGACCGAAATCCCCGGCGAGCGAACCACCCCTTCGCCGGCCTCGGCCGCGATGGCGCGCAAGGCATCGGCATAAGACAGCCGGTAGCGCTCGGCATCGGCAAAGGTCATCGCCGCTTCGCCGAGCATGTCGAAACTGTGAGTCAGGCCGTGTTTGCGCTCGGGCGCGGCGCGTGCCAGCGCTTCGGCGATGCTGCGGCCGAACACGAATTGTCCGCCTAGAATCTTCATCGCCTGCAAGGTTGCTTGCCGGATCACCGGTTCGCCCAGCCGGCCCACTGCGCGCCCCAGCGAAGCGCCCAGGCCAGCGGCATCGACGCGGCGTTGATGCAGCACTTTGCCCGTCAGCATCAGTGAAAAGGTCGCCGCGTTGACAAAGGTACTCGAACTCTCGCCGACATGATCGGACCAGTCGATCCCGCCGAGCTTGTCATGGATCAAAGCATCGGCGGTGGCGGCATCGGGCACCCGCAGCAGCGCTTCGGCCAGGCACATCAAGGCGATCCCCTCGTCAGTGCCGAGGCCATAGGTTTGCAGAAACGCATCGAGCCCTGACGCCTTGCGGGCTCGCGCGCCTTCGACCAATCTAGCCGCCAATTGGCTGGCTTTGGTATGGACCGCGCTGGCCGGGGCGGCTTGGACCAAGCGTTCGGACAAACAGGCCTCTTCCGCCATCCGATAGGCGAAGCGCAGGGCGGTGCGGTCAATGGCAGCAGGCATGGCCGCGCCCTAGCACTGGTTGCAGACGAAACCAATCGGCCACAAAGTTTTCGGGCACCTTGCCAATGTTCAAGCCCCGGCTATGCAAGGCGGCAATGGCGGCAGCACCCCTCTGGCAATTCTGGATCGATCGCGGCGGGACCTTTACCGATGTCGTTGCGCGCGCACCCGATGGTGGCGTGCACACCGCCAAGTTGTTGTCCGAGGATCCAGCGCGCGGCGAGGACGCCGCGATTGCCGCGATCCGCCAGTTGACCGGGATTGGGGCAGGCTCGCTCCCGCCGTGCGCGGTGCGGATGGGCACCACGGTCGCGACCAATGCGCTGCTCGAGCGCAAGGGCGAGCCCACCCTGCTGGCGATCACGCGCGGGTTCGGCGATGCCTTGGTGATCGGGACGCAAGAACGTCCTGAGCTGTTCGTGCGGCAGATCGTGCTACCCGTGCCGCCGCATGCCTGCGTGCTGGAGATTGCCGAGCGAGTGATGGCCGATGGCACGGTCCTGACGGTGCTTGACGAAGCGGCGGCGATGCAGGGGCTGACCGATGCTCGCGCCGCTGGACTGACGGCGATTGCCATCGTGCTGATGCACAGCTGGCGCTATCCGGCGCACGAAGCGCGGCTGGCAGAGCTGGCGCGCGCCGCCGGTTTCACGCAAGTGTCGGTCAGTCACGAGCTGGCCCCATTAATCAAGCTGATCGCGCGCGGCGATACGACCTTGGTCGATGCCTATCTCTCGCCGGTGCTGCGGCGCTACGTCGATCAGTTCAGCGCCGCGCTGGGTCCGGGTTCGGCGCCACTGTTTATGCAAAGCTCGGGCGGGCTGATCGATGGCGCGCGGTTTCACGGCAAGGATGCGATATTGTCAGGCCCGGCGGGCGGGATCGTCGGAATGGCGCGGACGGCCGAAATGTCGGGCGCGGGCCGGGTGATCGGGTTCGATATGGGCGGTACGTCCACCGATGTAAGCCATTATGCCGGGGCATTTGAGCGCGACAGCGAGGCACGCGTCGCCGGGGTCCGCGTCCGCACCCCGATGTTGCGGATCCACACGGTGGCGGCGGGCGGCGGGTCGATCTGCCGGTTCGATGCCGGACGGCTGGTGGTCGGCCCCGAAAGCGCGGGCGCGGTGCCGGGACCAGCTTGTTATCGGCGCGGCGGGCCATTGACGCTGACCGATTGCAATGTGCTGCTGGGCAAGTTGGTGCCCGCGCAGTTCCCGGCGGTCTTCGGGCCACGGAGTGACCATCCGATCGATGCGGTGGTGGTGACTGAAAAATTCGCCGCGCTGGCCGCTGAAGTCACCGCCGAAACCGGGCAAGCAATCGCGCCCGCCGCCTTGGCCGAAGGGTTTGTGCACATCGCGGTGAACAATATGGCCAATGCGATCCGGCAAGTCTCGGTCGCGCGCGGGCATGATGTTACGGCGGCGGCACTGGCGTGCTTTGGCGGTGCGGGTGGGCAGCATGCGTGCCTGGTCGCCGATGCGCTGGGGATCGAGACGGTGCTGGTCCATCCGCTCGCCGGGGTGCTGTCGGCTTATGGCTTGGGGCTGGCCAGCGAGGCGGTGGTGCGCGAGGCGAGCCTTGGGCTGGCGCTCGAACCGGGAGTCGAAGGCGCGGTAGAGGCGCTGCGAGCCAGTCTGGCCTTGGCCGCCGAGGCGCAGCTTGGGGTGCCGCCGAGCCGGGTGGAGGCGCGGTTGTTCGTGCGGCGCGAAAGTTCTGACGCGGTAATCGAGCTTGAACCGGGTCTCGCCGAAGACCTGATCGCGCAGTTTGCCCTGCGGCACCGAGCTGAATTCGGGTTTGATACCAGCGGCCCGTTGGTGATCGACCGGCTGCGGGTTGAGGCGGCGGTGGACGCTATCAGCGCGGCACAGCTGGCGTGGCCGCTGCCTGTCGCAAGCGCTGCTTTGCTGGGCGAGGTGGCATGCTGGATGGACGGCGCGGAGCAAACCGT
>JANMBA010000012.1:0-7189 GCA_031360105.1 Novosphingobium sp. | reverse complement strand
TGGCTTGCCGCACCGGGTATTGTGCCCCGCGCAGGCAGCCTGTGAAGGAGACAGTTGCGATGATCCGAACCAAGTTTTTCACGCGCACTGCGCTGGGTCTGGCGCTGGCCGCAGGCGTTGCTGCGGGCAGCGCGACCCCGGCGTTGGCCAAAGACAAGCCAGCCACCGATCAAAAGGGCAAGGAGACCAAGCTCGCCCCGTCAAAGGGGTTCATCCCGGTCTATCTCGCCGCCAAAAATGCGGTTGAAGCCGGCGGCAAGCGGCCTGAAGTAGTCGCTGCGCGTCAGACGGCAACCGATGCCCAGGCTGCGATGCGAAGCGCGCAAGGCAAAAAAGCGCAGATTGATGCCCGGGCGCGCTATGATACGGCAGCAGCAGCCGTTTCACCGCTGTTAATGGCTGAAAAGGTCGCAGTTGAGCAGACCGTAGCGGTCGCCGCCAATCTTGATGACAAGTACCTGTCGGGCCAACTGATGCTGGCGTTGGGCAGCATGGCGCTCGACCCGTCCACGCAGCGCCGGGGCATTCAGCTTCAGCTCGACAGCGGCAAGATTGGCGCGGCGGAAAAGCCGAAATACCTGATGGTTCTGGGCAACCTGGCGATGGACCAGAAAGACTATGCTGGCGCGCGGGCCTCGTTCCAGGCCGCCAGTGAAGCGGGCGCGGTACCGGGGGATGCGCTGATCAGCCTGGCTGATGCCTATATCAGGGACAATCAGACCGCCGCTGGTCTGAAGGTGTTGCAATCCGCCGTGGTCAAATCCGGAGCGGGCGCGCCCGAGGGCTGGATGCGCTACGGCATTGCCACCGCCTACAAGGCCAAGCTGCCGATCGACGCTGCGATGTTTTCCAACGAACTCGTCGGCATGTATCCGACCAAGGAAAACTGGTCGCTGGCGATTGCTGTGATCAGGGATCTGAATGGCTATCAGGGGCACGACCAGCTGGATCTGCTGCGGCTGATGCAACGCACCGACAGTTATTCGGAAGAGCGCGATTACGTTGAATATGTCCAGGCGGCAACCAAGCGCGGGATGCCGGGCGAAGCGCTGAAAATCATCGAAGCCGGGGTGGCTGCAGGTAAGCTCAAGCCGAACGACCAATTCGTGATCGATGCGAAAAAGGAATCGTCTGGACGGGTCGGGGCCGATCGGGCTTCGCTGCCGGCGCAAGAACGCGATGCGCGCGGTCCCAAGGGCACGGCTTTGACGATCACGGCAGCGGCTGACACCTTCCTGAGCTATGACATGGCGGCCAAAGCGGAGGAGCTGTACGGACTGGCACTGGCCAAACCGGGGGTTGATGCCACGCGCGTCTATCTGCGGCTCGGCATCGCTCAAACCGATCAGGGCAAATATGCCGAGGCGCAAGCCAGCTTGGCCAAAGTGACCGACGCGCGCGCGCCGATCGCCCAGCTGTGGTCAGCTTATGCCAAGGCCAAAATGGCCGGCAAGTAAGCTTCAGCATTACCTTTAGATGAAAGGGCGGCGGGCAACTGCCGCCCTTTTTGCATTGCGTCAGAGCGGAGCGAACTTACCGCTGCCTTCATCGAGCACGTGCAGCAACCCGTCCGATATGGCGAAAAATGCGCCCGTCAGCCGCAGCTCGCCGCTGCGCTCTTTCTGGCGAACGCACGGAAATGTGCGCAGGTTGGCCAGACTGGCCTTGACCCCGGCGTGTTCCATCGCACGTTCAGCGGCGGCGCCTTCGCTGCCGTGTTCGTGCACCACCTGTTCGCGTGCATCATCCAGCAGCGCGATCCAATCGGCGATAAACCCGCCTTCGCCCGGCTCGGTGCCAGCCATCTCGCGGGTCAGCGCTGCCTTGCAGCCGCCGCACTTGCCGTGGCCCATCACGACGATCTCTTTGACCTTGAGGAACTGCACCGCAAATTCAAGCGCGGCGGACACCCCGTGGTGCCCCGGCGAGGTTTCAAACGGCGGGACCATCGCGGCGACGTTGCGCACGACAAATACCTCACCCGGCGCAACATCGAAGATCTGTGAGGGATCAACCCGGCTGTCCGAACAGGCGATGATCATCACGTCGGGCTGCTGGCCTTCGCCCAAGGCGGCCCAGCGCGCCCGGTTCGCCGCCCAGCCAGTATCACGAAACCGGCGATAACCATCGATCAGGCGGGCAAAGCCGTGCGGCGAATCTGTCTTGTCAGCTGTCATGGTGCGGCTTGTGCCGTCACATTTTCAGACTGGCAACCCTTGTCGCTTGCGCCTATCTGAGCGCGATGAATGATCTCGCCGCCGCACCGCTTCCGCCCGGTCCTCCCGTATCAGAGAGAATGCGCAAGCCCGATTGGATCAGGGTCAAAGCCCCGACCAGCAAAGGCTATGGCGAGACGCGCCAGCTGATGCGTGATCTGGGACTTAACACCGTCTGCGAAGAGGCGGCGTGCCCCAACATCGGCGAATGCTGGACCAAAAAGCACGCCACGGTGATGATTTTGGGCGATGTCTGCACCCGGGCCTGCGCCTTTTGCAACGTCAAGACCGGGATGCCCCGCGCAGTCGATCTGCTTGAGCCCGAAAACGTGGCAATTGCGGCGGCCAAGCTGGGGCTCCAGCATATCGTGATCACTTCGGTTGACCGCGATGATTTGCCCGACGGCGGGGCGAGCCAGTTCGTCAAAGCGATCGAGGCGCTGCGCCGAACCACGCCGGACACCACGATCGAAATTCTCACCCCCGATTTTCGCGGCAAGATGCGCGGCGCGGTTGAAGCGATCGTCGCCGCTGGGCCCGACGTTTATAATCACAACTTGGAAACCGTCCCGCGGTTGTACCCCACGATCCGACCCGGCGCGCGCTATTACGCGTCGTTGCGGTTGCTTGAGGAGGTCAAGGTTCACGATCCGCGGATCTTCACCAAGTCGGGCGTGATGCTTGGGCTGGGCGAGGGGCGGCTCGAAATCCATCAGGTGATGGATGACATGCGCACCGTCGGGATCGATTTCCTGACGATGGGGCAATATCTGCAGCCTACGCCTAAGCATACCAAAGTCATTGAATTTGTTACCCCCAAGGCATTCGATGCCTATGGCGCGGTCGCCCGGGCCAAGGGTTTTCTGCAAGTTGCCGCCAGTCCGCTGACCCGCTCAAGCTATCACGCGGGCGATGATTTCCGCGCGATGCGGACCGCGCGTGAGGCGCAGTTGGCCAAGGCGGCACAGCGCGCCTGATGCCGGGGATTAGCGAAACGCGGCACTTGCCGTTTTCCGCCGAGCAGATGTTCGATCTGGTCGCGGATGTGGCGCGCTATCCTGAATTTTTGCCGTGGGTGGTCGGCACCCGGGTGCGCTCGAACAGCGAACACGAGATGCTCGCCGATATGCTGGTGGGGTTCAACGCCTTGCGCGAAAAGTTCACCTCCCGCGTGACCAAGCAACGCCCGGCGGAAATTTCGGTGCAATATATCGACGGGCCGCTGCGTGATCTGGATAATACGTGGAAATTCCGCTCGGCCGAGCACGGCTGCGAGATTGATTTCGCGGTCAGTTTCACGTTTCGCAACGCCATGTTCGAAGCGCTGGCAGGGCAATACTTTGACCGCGCGTTTCGCAAGATGGTGTCAGCTTTCGAAGCGCGCGCCTATCAGCTTTACGGCAACAGTAATTCAAGCGCCACCAGCGCCGCCTGATGCCGCACTTCGGCGCGGTTTGCCACGTCAAACCAGCGTTCTTCCGCCAGCACCGCGTCGCTACCACGCAGCGCACGGGCGAAGACCACAGTGCCGACTGGTTTTTGCGCAGTGCCGCCGTCTGGTCCGGCAATTCCGCTGATCGAGACGGTTACATCGGCGTGGCTGTGCTTCAGCGCGCCTTGCGCCATTGCCCACGCACACGCGATCGAGACCGCCCCGAACGCGTCGATGATGTCGTGCGAAACCCCCAGTACTTCGTGCTTGGCTTCGTTCGAATAGGTTACAAAGCTGCGATCAAACACCGCTGACGATCCCGGAATTTCGGTGATCGCAGCCGCCACCAGCCCGCCGGTGCAGCTTTCCGCCAGCGCAATGGTGCGGCCCGCGGCGAGGTTTTCGGCCACCACCCGCGCCGCCAGCGCCAGCATATCGTCAGGCAACATTGCGTTTACGCCGGGCACACCGACATTTTCTTGTCGTCACGCGCGCCAATCGTCACAATCTGCGTGATCATGTCGATGAAATTGCTGGCAGGCAGTGGCTCCAACGTCGTGAAAATACGATCGATGTCGGCGCAGTCCTTGACCGCAATCGATCCGACCAATTTCGTCGCCAAAGCGTCGTCAACGATTGGCCGCAGTGTTTCTTCGGGCATGGTCAGCACGATCGCGGTAGTGTTTTTGTCCCCGGTGTCCGAAAACTTGGCAAAAGCTTGCCGCGCCAGCGGGAACGCGGCCCCGCGCCCAGCTTCGAATTCGGCCAAAAGTTGCCCGCCGCGCCCCAGCAACGAGGCTCCAGCGGGTAGTGCGGGCCGGCACCGCTCGACCAACGTGCTCATCGCCGAGGGCAAAACGTAGGCAACCATCCCGCGCAGCTCAGCCGCCGTCATGCAAGACTTGGCAGGAGCGGGCGCGGCGGCCTGCAACTGGCTGGTCGAAAGCAGCGCCAAACTGGCAGCCAGACGGAAAGCAGTGCGGGTCATGGGTTAAATCCTTAGCGAGTCACAGTGACCACCGTCTGGCGCGATCTTTACCGCAAAGCTAGCCTAACCGTGTCAGGCCAGCATTAAGGTGGCGACCGCTTGCGCCGCGATCCCTTCACCGCGCCCGGTGAATCCCAGTCGCTCGGTGGTCGTGGCTTTGACGCTGACTGCCGAGATATCCGTGCCGAGCAGCTCCGCCAAGCGCGCGCGGATGGCTTCGCGATGCGGCCCGATCCTGGGCGCTTCGCAGATGATTGTCAGATCGACATTGCCGATCTGATACCCAGCCGCGCCTGCCAATTTGATGGCATGCGCCAAAAACTGGTCCGAACTTGCCCCGCGCCAGGCCGGGTCGCTTGGCGGGAAATGGCTGCCGATATCGCCCGCGCCAATTGCGCCGAGCACCGCATCGACCAGCGCATGGATCGCCACGTCGGCGTCGCTGTGCCCCGCCAGACCGCGCTGGTGATCGATCTTGATCCCTCCCAGCCACAGCTCTTCACCATCGGCCAACCGGTGCACGTCATAGCCAGTGCCGACCCGCATCGGGGGAAGCGCGGCACCAAAATCTCTTGCAAAAGTCAGCTTGCGCAACGCTTCGTCTCCATCAACCAAGGTTACCACCAGCCCGGCGGCTTGAGCAACTTGTGCATCGTCACCTGCGTTGGTTTCGCCAGTCCAGGCGCGGTGCGCGGCGAGGATCGCGGCGTAATGGAAGGCTTGCGGGGTCTGGACCCGGCGCAGCTGCTCACGCGGGGCGGGGGCGCCCATGACATTGCCCTGCGCCCGCGCCAGACTGTCCACCACCGGCAGCACCGGGATCGCCGCCTCGCCCAGATCAAGCGCACTGCTTAGCCGTTCGAGTACAGCCAGCGGCACTACCGGCCGCGCAGCATCGTGGATCAGCACACGATCCGGGGCATCAGCGGCCAAGGCTTCGAGCGCCAGCCGCACCGAATCCTGCCGGGTTGCGCCGCCAGTGATCAGCCGCACACCCGGCACGCCCAGCAGCGCGGCGGCGGCGATTGGCTCGGCGCCGGGCGGGATTGCCACGATGATGGGCGCGATCCCGGCTGCGGCCATTGCTGCGGTGGAATGGCGCACTACCGGCTGGCCGCGCCACTGCGCAAATTGCTTGGGAATTGCCTGGCCTGCCCGCAGACCTTGTCCAGCGGCAACGATCACGGCGGCGGTGGTTGGCGCGGGGCGGGGCGTGGCGGCTGGGTCAGTCATGGTCTATTGCCGGTAAATGCTTGCCGCCGCCGGGGCAATTGCCTATGTGCTGCCCAAATTTTAGGCAGATACCGATGAACTCGTTTCCCATCCCGCCGCGCCTCGCCCCGATTGATGTCGGACCGGTGCGGATCGACTGTCCGGTAATCCTCGCGCCGATGACCGGCGTAACTGATTTGCCGTTCCGCCGCCTGGTGCGCCGGTTTGGCTCGGGGCTCAACGTGACCGAGATGATCGCCAGCCCGGCTGCGATCCGCGAAACCCGCCAATCGCTCCAAAAGGCGCAGTGGGACGCGATTGAGGAGCCCGTATCGATGCAGCTGGTCGGCTGCGATCCCGCACAAATGGGCGAGGCGGCCAAGCTCCAGCAGGATCGCGGCGCGGCGATCATCGATATCAACATGGGTTGCCCGGTAAAAAAGGTGGTCAATGGCGATGCCGGTTCCGCCTTGATGCGCGATTTGCCACTGGCCACCGCGCTGATCGCGGCGACGGTCAAGGCAGTCGCTGTCCCGGTGACGGTCAAAATGCGGATGGGCTGGTGCCATGACAGCCTGAATGCTCCGGAACTGGCGCATATTGCCGAAGACCTTGGCGCTAAAATGATCTCGGTCCACGGCCGCACCCGCAACCAGATGTATCGCGGCGAAGCGGACTGGGCGTTCGTCCGCTCGGTCAAAGACGCAGTCGGTATCCCGGTGATCGTCAACGGTGATATCTGCACGATTGACGATGCGAGCCGCGCGCTGGAGCAATCAGGCGCGGACGGGGTGATGATCGGGCGCGGAGCCTATGGCCGGCCATGGTTCTTGGCGCAGGTGATGCATTGGCTGAACACCGGCGAGCAGCAACCCGATCCCGATGTTGACGCGCTGTTTGCGGTGGTGCTTGAGCATTATGACGCGATGCTCGAACTTTACGGCAAGGTCACCGGGGTCAATATGGCGCGCAAGCATCTCGCTTGGTACACGCGCGGGCTGCATGGTTCTGCGGCATTCAGAAATCAGGTGAATTTCATCGATGATCCTGTTGAAGTTGTGCGGCAATTGCACAGCTACTTCGACCCATTCCTGAGCAGCCAGGCAGCCTGATGACCGACGCACCGCGCCAATTGGCCAGCCTGTCGCATGCGGTTCTGCTGCTCGCGCCGGGGCAAGCGGTGGCGGCGGCGAACCCGGCTGCAGAACAATTGCTCGGGCAGAGTTTCCGGCGGCTCGCAGGCCGCGCGATTGGTGAGCATTTGCGTTTTGACGAACCGCTGCTGGCGGCCCGGATTGCCGAAACCGATGCCCAGCTTTCGGCCCGGGCAACCGGGGTTGT
>JANMBA010000465.1:0-5182 GCA_031360105.1 Novosphingobium sp. | reverse complement strand
CACGTTCAAGCCCGAGCGTGATGGACTGTTCTGCGCCCGCATCTTCGGCCCGGTGAAAGATTACGAGTGCCTGTGCGGCAAGTACAAGCGCATGAAGTACAAGGGCGTGGTCTGCGAAAAGTGCGGCGTCGAAGTGACCGTCACGAAGGTCCGCCGCGAGCGGATGGGCCACATTGAACTGGCCGCGCCGGTCGCGCACATCTGGTTCCTGAAGTCGCTGCCAAGCCGCATCGGCCTGCTGCTCGACATGCAATTGAAGCAGCTGGAACGCATCCTCTACTTCGAAAGCTATGTGGTCACCGAGCCGGGCCTGACCCCGCTTGAGCCGTACCAGCTGCTGACCGAAGACGAGCTCTATGGCTACCAGGACGAATACGGTGAGGATTCATTCTCCGCCGGGATCGGCGCCGAAGCGGTCAAGCACATGCTGATGAGCCTCGACCTCGTCAAAGAGCGCGACGACCTGATGGAAGAGCTGCGCACCACCAAGAGCGAGCTTAAGCCCAAGAAGATCATCAAGCGGCTGAAAGTCGTCGAAAGCTTCATCGATTCGGGCAACAAGCCTGAATGGATGATCCTTGACGTCGTCCCGGTCATCCCGCCCGAGCTGCGCCCGCTGGTGCCATTGGATGGCGGCCGGTTCGCGACTTCGGATCTCAACGATCTTTATCGCCGCGTGATCAACCGCAACAACCGGCTGAAGCGCCTGATCGAGCTGCGCGCGCCGGACATCATCGTCCGCAACGAAAAGCGCATGTTGCAGGAAGCCGTTGACGCGTTGTTCGACAACGGCCGCCGCGGTCGCGTGATCACGGGTGCCAACAAGCGCCCGCTGAAATCGCTGTCCGACATGCTTAAGGGCAAGCAGGGCCGGTTCCGCCAGAACCTGCTGGGCAAGCGCGTCGATTATTCGGGCCGCTCGGTGATTGTCACCGGGCCGGAATTGAAGCTGCACCAGTGCGGCTTGCCCAAGAAGATGGCGCTCGAGCTGTTCAAGCCGTTCATTTACGCCCGGCTCGATGCCAAGGGTCTGTCGATGACGCTCAAGCAGGCCAAGAAGTGGGTCGAAAAGGAACGCAAGGAAGTCTGGGATATCCTGGACGAAGTGATCCGCGAGCATCCAGTGATGCTTAACCGCGCGCCGACGCTGCACCGTCTGGGCATCCAGGCGTTTGAACCGGTATTGATCGAAGGCAAGGCAATCCAGCTGCACCCGCTGGTCTGCTCGGCCTTCAACGCCGATTTCGATGGCGATCAGATGGCGGTCCACGTGCCGCTCAGCCTCGAAGCACAACTTGAAGCGCGCGTGCTGATGATGTCCACCAACAACATCCTAAGCCCCGCCAATGGCAAGCCGATCATCGTCCCGTCGCAGGACATGGTCCTGGGGCTGTACTACCTTTCGATGGACCGTCAGGGCGAGCCGGGCGAAGGCATGCTGCTGGCCGATATGGCCGAAGTGCATCAGGCGCTGTATGTTGGCGCGGTTACGCTCCACTCAAAGGTTGTTGCCCGCGTGTGGCAGACCGACGAGGCCGGCAAGCAGTTCCAGAAGCGGTTTGAAACCACTCCGGGCCGCATGCTGATCGGCGAATGCCTGCCTAAATCGCACACCGTGCCGTTCGATGTGGTCAACCGCTTGCTGACCAAGAAGGAACTGGGCGACGTGATCGATCAGGTCTATCGCCACACCGGCCAGAAGGACACCGTGCTGTTCGCCGATGCGATCATGGCGCTGGGCTTCCGCAACGCGTTCAAGGCCGGGATCTCGTTCGGCAAGGATGACATGATCATCCCCGACAGCAAGGTGGCGCTGGTCGATGAGACCAAGGCCTTGGTGGCGGATTACGAACAGCAGTATCAGGACGGCCTGATCACCCAGCAGGAAAAGTACAACAAGGTGGTCGATGCCTGGAGCCGGTGCGGCGATCAGGTGGCGAATGCCATGATGGACGAAATCCGCGCGACCCCGCTCGATAAGAACGGCCGTGAAGCCCAAGTGAACTCGATCTACATGATGAGCCATTCGGGCGCGCGTGGTTCACCAACGCAGATGAAGCAGCTGGCGGGTATGCGCGGGTTGATGGCCAAGCCTTCGGGCGAAATCATCGAGACCCCGATCATCTCGAACTTCAAGGAAGGGTTGACCGTTCTTGAATACTTCAACTCCACTCACGGCGCCCGCAAGGGCCTCGCCGATACTGCGCTCAAGACCGCCAATTCGGGCTACCTGACCCGTCGTCTGGTCGATGTTTCGCAGGATTGCGTGGTGGTGATCGAGGATTGCGGCACCGAACGCGCGCTGGAAATGCGCTCGATCGTGCAGGGCGGCGCGGTGATCGCCTCGCTCGGCGAACGCATCCTGGGCCGCACGCTGGCCGAGGATATCGTCGACAAGGACGGCACGCTGGTGATGCCCAAGGGCACGCTGCTTGATGAAGCCGCGACCGCGCTGGTCGAGGCGACCGGCTTGCAGGCTGCGCGGATCCGCTCACCGCTGATCTGAGAAGCCGAACAAGGCGTCTGCGCGACCTGTTATGGCCGCGATCTGGCGCGCGGTACGCCGGTTAATATCGGCGAAGCGGTGGGCGTTATCGCCGCCCAGTCGATCGGCGAGCCCGGCACCCAGCTGACGATGCGGACGTTCCACATCGGCGGCGCGGCGCAAGTCAACGAACAGTCGCATCTGGAATCGATCTGCGATGGTTCGGTCACTTACCGTGACATCATGACCATCATTGACAAACGCGGCCGCCAGCTGAGCCTGGCGCGCAGCGGTGAAGTCGTCGTGCTCGATGTCGATGGGCGCGAGCGCGCGATCCACCGCGTGCCTTACGGGACGCACTTGCTGCTGAAGGATGGCACCAAGGTTACCGAAGGCCAGCGCTTGGCCGAATGGGATCCGTTCACCACCCCGGTGATCACCGATCAATCGGGCATCGTGAAGTATCAGGATCTGCTCGACGGGCGGACCATGACCGAGGCGACCGACGAAGCCACCGGCATGACCAGCCGTCTGGTGACCGAGAACCGTTCGACCAATCGCGCCAAGAAAGAAGACCTGCGGCCGCGGCTGACCTTGCTTGATGCGGATTCGGGTGAAGCGGCGCGCTATATGATGGCGCCGGGCACCACGCTCTCGGTTGAAGACGGCCAGATGGTTGAAGCGGGCGATATTCTTGCCCGGGCCAGCCGCGAAGCTGCCAAGACCCGCGACATCACCGGCGGTCTGCCGCGCGTCGCCGAACTGTTCGAAGCGCGCAAGCCCAAGGACAATTCGATCATCGCCAAGATTGCCGGGCGAATCGAATTCGTTCGTGATTACAAGGCCAAGCGCAAGATCGCGATTATCCCTGATGAAGGCGATCCGGTGGAATACCTGATCCCTAAATCACGGGTGATCGACGTGCAGGAAGGCGATTACGTCAAGAAGGGCGATAATCTGATCTCGGGCTCGCCCGATCCGCACGACATTCTGGAAGTGATGGGGATCGAGGCTTTGGCCGAGTATCTCGTCGCGGAAATCCAGGAAGTGTACCGTTTGCAGGGCGTGAAAATCAACGACAAGCACATCGAGGTGATTGTTCGCCAGATGCTGCAGAAGGTTGAGATCACCGACGGCGGCGATACCACGTTGCTCGCCGCCGAACAGGTCGATCGGGAGGAAATGGACGAGTACAACGCCAAGCTGGCGCCGGGTCAGAAGCCCGCCGTGGGCAAGCCGGTGCTGCTCGGGATTACCAAGGCTTCGCTCCAGACCCGCTCGTTCATCTCGGCCGCGTCGTTCCAGGAAACCACCCGGGTGCTCACGCAGGCGGCGGTCGAAGGCAAGAAGGACTCGCTGATCGGGCTCAAGGAAAACGTCATCGTTGGCCGCTTGATCCCGGCCGGCACTGGCGCTGGTATGAACCGCCTGCGGGTGGCCGCATCCAGCCGCGATGCAGCACTCCGCGCGCAGTACCGCAAGCTCCAGGAAAGCCTGATTGCACCCGCATCAGCCGCCGAAGAGCACGCCGCCGAACTGGCGCAAGGCCCTGAAGCTGCCATCGGCGACGATCCACTGGCGGCAGTCGAAGGTGAAACCCACGGCACTGACGCCGATGCGGGCGATTACCTGAACGCTGAGGCTGCTGACAGCGCCGAATAAGCGCTGATCAAGCAACAACAAAAAGGCCCCGTCGGAGCGATCCGGCGGGGCTTTTTGTTGTGAAACCTAGCTACCTTTTTTCGTGGTATCGCTTTTCTTAGGCTCTGCCGGCTTAGGGCTTGGCTGCCTAGAAGCAGTATCGCTTTTCTTCCTGCTTTCGTTCAAGTTAACTCGAAGCGATTTTTCAGGTTCCTTGGCCATATTGGTTACCTCATGACAGTTACAAAACTAGCATTCGAAAATTTTAAGGACTTCCGGGAATTCCCAGAAGATATCTTATCGGAGATTGTGAGAGAAGGTGAGCGAAAGCTGGATGCCCAACTTTCTACGGCAAATGCCGTTGATCAGCGGGCGCTTGCGGTTCTCGGATTTCAAATTACGCTGGCAATCGCTGTTTTAGGCGGCCTAGCGTCATTCGTGAGTCAGCCGAAATTCGATAGGGTCTTAGTTTCACTCGGACTTTTAGTGCTTGTCGGTCTCGCGTGTGCAGCTGGATTCGCATATTTGTCGGTTTTGCCGAAGCTTTTCCGCTATCCCGGCAATCGACCGGACTCATGGTTTGTGGAAGATTGGCACCTTCCACCCAATTCACGTAAGGCCTCGAAATTGAGTTTAGCGCGATCCGAGCAATGCTATTGCCTCTATTCAGCAATTTATGACAACAGTGAAATAATGGATGACAACGCAAAATTACTTAGAACTAGTATGGAAGTAATGGTTATTACGATCCTATTTTCTTCGATTTGCTTTGCATCTTATATGTCGTTCGTATTGCTTCGCTAAAAATAGGTAGAACTAGGATTATAGGTCAAGCTGGCAAAATGCTTTGAAGGAGCAGAGATCGCCCGCTGCGACTTCGCGATGAACTACCCGCTTTAGCTATCGGCAGCAGCACGCTCATGCGCCGCGACCACCGCGCGGCTAACTGCTTGCATCATTGCCATCCGCGCCTTGATCGGCAATCTTGTCTCGCCGATCATCACCGCCACGGCATAACGGGTGCCATCGGGCGCCTGAAAGATCGCGACATCGTTG
>JANMBA010000429.1:0-4295 GCA_031360105.1 Novosphingobium sp. | reverse complement strand
CGGATGGATCTGGGCGATGCCTCGATCTGGTCAGGCGAACTGGGCGTATTCAACACCGCCAAGATGATGCTGGGGCTGAACGTGCGCGACGATATCAAAGGCGGCTACGCCGAAGTCGCGCTGTAACGATCACCACCCAATGCCACACAAACCGGGCCGCCCCAGCAGGGACGGCCCGGTTTAATTCAAAAAGAGCTTAGTGAAAACTCAGCGATCAGCTTTACCTGTCAACCCACTGGGCCAGGGAACTCACTCATGTCAGGCCCCCCATCTTGCAACTGGTCTCGCTGCAGATTGGAATGGCGCATCCCATAAGCAAAATAGAGGATCACTGCCCCTAACATGTACCACAAAAAGAATTGCAGAACATTCCAAGGCACAGTCGTGATCAGGTAGCCGCAGGAAAGGATGCCCAAAACCGGCAACACTGGGTAAAAAGGCACAACAAAGCCTCGCGGAAGATCAGGAGCCGCTCGCCGCAGATAGATCACTGACAGGCAGACGATGGCAAATGCAGCCAGCGTACCGACCGAGGTCATGTCCCCCAGAACGTTGATGTCAAAGAATCCCGCAGCAATGGCAGTGATGAAGCCGACCAGAACGGTGTTGATCGCAGGGGTCTGGTACTTGGGGTGAACCCGCGCAAATATCTTGGGCAGGAGCCCATCACGAGCCATGGTGTAGAAAATTCGGGTCTGTCCATACATCAGTACCAAAATAACCGAAGTGAGGCCGATGATCGCCCCTATCTTGATCATCTTGGCCAGCCAGCCCCATTGCGGCCCGAAGCTATCAACCACGACGGCGACCGGATCTGGCACATTTAGTGCCGTATAAGGCACGAGCAACGTCATGATCGAAGCGACGAGCATATAAAGAACCGTACAGACGACGAGCGAGCCGATAATCCCAAACGGCATATCCTTAGCCGGATCCTTGGCTTCTTGCCCAGCTGTTGAAACCGCTTCGAAGCCGATATAAGCGAAGAACACGATTGAAGCGGCCCGCATGATGCCGTCAACGCCGAACTCGCCAGGGCCTTTGCTCGGAGGTATAAACGGCACCCAGTTGCGCGCACTAAGCTCGCCAAAGTGCGTAATCACGATCCACCCGCCAACCAGAATAAAAGCCACCAGCACGCTGACCTTGATCGCGACAATAACGTTGTTGAACTTAGCCGACTCCGATACGCCAATCACCAAAAGTGCGGCCAACGCCATGCAGATGAGGAACGGGGGGAGATTGAATAACGTTGTAACCACGTGGCCATCGATCATCACCGGCACGTTGTCCTTCAACAACGGCAGACCATAAGGCCCTGTTAGAACAGGGGGAATAACCAAGCCGATGTCCTTCAGTAGGCTGACGACATAACCACCCCAACCGACTGCTACGACCGAGGCTGCTAGCCCATACTCAAGCAAAAGCAGCGCGCCCATGATCCAAGCCACAAACTCGCCCAATGTAGTGTAGCCATACGTATAAGCAGACCCAGAAACTGGCAGTGTTGATGAAAGTTCAGCGTAGCACAGCCCGGCAAACCCGCAGACAATCCCAGCAACCACAAACGACAAGAGCACAGCGGGACCCGCGTGAAGCGCGGCAGCGCTGCCGGTTCGCACAAAAATGCCCGCCCCGATTATACAGCCGACCCCGAGCAAAAGCAGGTTCCACTTACCCAGTGAACGCTTCAGTTCACTCGACTCGGTTTCCCGCTGAACCTGCGCGATCGATTTGCGTGCGAACATTCGTTCGATGATGCTGCGTTGCGGAAGGCTCGCCATTAGATCGCCTCCGCAGTGAATGCGTGTAAGCTCAACTGGAATGCACCGAGCGTGCGATGAAGTGGTTTCTTTTCCGCAGTTGCCAGAATGGCATCCAGCGACTTGACCCGTCCGAACATACGTACCCCTAAACTTCTGACTGGCGCGCGGGCGCGCCCGAATGGTTGCTGGCGGGGAAGCTAACGCCAAGCCGCTCATTGGCAAGCGCTAATCCCCGCCCTTCCCCAGCCGCGCGTGCTCGGCTAAGGCTTCGGTCATGTCCACCACCTTCCAGCTCGATACCGCGACCAGCCGGGCGCATCCCACCCCATTGCCGCTGCGCCGGATGTCCATTCCGGCGATCGGCCTGCGCAAGGTCGGCGGGGTCACCGCTGAACCGCTGGTGATGCTTACCGCTTACACCGCCCGGCAAGCGCAATTGCTGGATGAGCATTGCGACCTGATCCTGTGCGGCGATTCGCTCGGTCAGGTGATTTACGGCTTGCCTTCCAGCTTGCAGGTCACGCTTGAGATGATGATCGCGCACGGCGCCGCAGTGGTGCGCGGATCGTACCATGCCGCGGTGGTGATCGATCTGCCGTTCGGCAGTTACGAAGCCTCGCCCGAGCAGGCATTCAACAGCGCGGCGCGGGTGCTGGCGGACACCGGAGCCAGCGCGGTCAAGCTGGAGGGCGGCGCGGCGATGGCTGAAACCGTCGCCTTTCTTACGCAGCGCGGGATCCCGGGAATGGGCCACGTTGGCCTGACCCCGCAGGCGGTCAACGTGCTCGGCGGCTATAACGCGCGCGGCCGCAGCGATGCCGAAGCGAACAAAATCGTCGGCGATGCACAGGCGCTTGATGCTGCCGGGGCCTTTGCAATTGTGATCGAAGGCGTGGTCGAACCCATCGCCATCGCCGCCACCAAGGCGGTGACCTGCCCGACCATCGGCATCGGCGCTTCGGCCCAGTGCGATGGGCAGGTGCTGGTCACCGAAGATATGATGGGAATGTTCGAGCGGGTGCCGCGCTTCGTCAAACTCTATGGCGCCATGGCCGAGACTATCGCGGCCGCCGCCGCGCAGTATGCCAGCGAAGTGCGCGCGCGCAGCTTTCCGAGCATCGACCAGACATACCAGCCCAAGTAAGGCCGCGCCGCAATGCTCAAACATTTCCGTATCTCGATTTTATTCACCTTGGCGTGCCTGGCGATTGGCACTTGGTATGGCTGGTCCCAAAGCGGCACTCTGGCTGGTGCGCTGCGCATTTTGTGGATCGTCAGCGTGCTGGCGGTGCTCGAGATATCGCTCAGCTTCGACAACGCAGTGGTCAATGCCAGTGTGCTGCAAGGCATGGACGAGCTGTGGCGCAGACGCTTTTTGACCTGGGGCATGGTCTTTGCGGTTTACGGGATGTTTGTGTTTTTCCCGCTGGCGATCGTGGCCATCGCCGCCGGGATCGGGCCGATCGAGGCGTTCCGGCTGTCGCTGTCCGACCCCGCACAATATGAAACAATCATGCACCATGCTCATCCCGGGATTGCCGGGTTCGGCGGAGCCTTCCTGTTGCTGGTCGGGCTGAAATTCTTCTTCGATTCGGACAAGGATGTGCACTGGATCAAAGTGGTGGAAGAACAGCTGGCACGGTTTTCTGCGGTGCCGATGCTCGAAACGGTGCTGGTCTTGCTGACGCTGTGGGGGGTCTCAACCTCTATGCCCACCGAATCGCGCTGGACCTATCTGATTGCCGGAATTCTGGGCATTGTGACCTTCCTGCTGGTCGAGGCGCTGGGTAAATTGCTTCAGCACCGCGAAAACGTGCTCAAAGCGACCGGCGCGGTAGTGCGCTCTGGGCTGGGCAGTTTCCTCTACCTCAACGTGCTTGACGCCACTTTCAGCTTTGACGGGGTGATCGGGGCCTTCGCGCTGTCTAACAACATGATCGTGATTGCGCTGGGGCTATCGATCGGGGCGATGTTCGTGCGCTCGCTAACCTTGCTGATGGTCAATCAGGGAACTCTGTCAGAATACCGCTATCTGGAACACGGCGCATTCTGGGCGATCATCGCGCTGGGGGTGATCATGCTGGTGTCGGCGCGCTGGGACGTGCCCGATACGCTGACCGGGCTGGTCGGCGCGGTGCTGATTATTGCTTCACTGGCGTGGTCAGTGCGGCACCGGCGGCGGCATCCTGCGCCGGCCTGAGGCGCGTCGCAATCGGCGCAGCCAGCACCAGCTGCGCCAGATGATACAGCAATATCGGCAGCAGGATAATTCCGGCTGCTGCTGGTGCGAACAGTACCGAGGCGAGCGGCGCGCCCATTGCGATACTCTTTTGCGATCCGGCATACAGCAGCGTGATCCGGTTGGGCCGATCAAGCCGCAGCGCGCCGCCCAGCGTCCAGGCCCCCAGATGTCCGAACGCCAGCAGTAGCGCGGTGCCGCCCGCCAGCCAGCCCCACCCGGTCAGATCGATCCGCGTCCAGAACCGCTGCTCGACCGCGCCTGAAAAAGCAACATAGACCGCAATCGCT
>JANMBA010000320.1:0-2180 GCA_031360105.1 Novosphingobium sp. | reverse complement strand
CGTTGCTGGGCCTGTTTCCGATTCCCGCCAGCGCGGCGGCGGCCCTGAGCGGCGGCGCGGCTGAGGCTGGTAAAGTCCCAGGGGTGGCCGAAATCCTCTCGGCGATGATGCCCGACAATATCTTTGCGGCGGCTGCTGCGGGGGCCATGCTGCCGATGGTGCTGTTCGTGGCACTGTTCGCGCTCGCCGCCACCCGGCTGGGCGAAGCGCCGCGCCGGACGCTGGGCCAGGTGTTCGAAGGGCTGGCCGGGGCGATGATGGTGATTGTCGGCTGGGTGCTGATGCTCGCGCCGATCGGCGTGTTCGGGCTGGCGCTATCGCTCGGCGCGAAGATGGGCGGCGACGCGGTCGGTGCGCTGGCGCATTATATTCTGGTGGTCAGCGCGGCTGGGCTGGTGGTGCTGATCGCAGGCTATGGGGTGGCGCTGACGCTGGGCGGGCAGCGGCTGATGGACTTTGCGCGGGCGATGTTGCCGGTGCACGCGGTGGCGGTCTCGACCCAGTCATCGCTCGCTTGCTTGCCCGCAATGCTCGCCGCCTCGCGCAAATTGGCCGTGCGCGAGGCGACCGCTGATTTCGTGCTGCCGCTGGCGGTGGCGATCTTCCGTGCGACCAGCCCGGCGATGAACCTGGCGGTCGCGATCTACGCTGCGCACCTGACCGGGACCACGCTGACCCCGGTGGCGCTGGCCGCCGGGATCCTGGTGGCGTTTCTGGTCTCGCTCAGCTCGGTCTCGCTGCCCGGCACGATCAGCTTCGTGGTCTCGGTCGGGCCGATTGCGATGGCAATGGGGGTGCCGGTCGCTCCGCTTGGGCTGCTGGTCGCAGTGGAAATGCTGCCCGATCTGATGCGGACGTTGGGCAATGTGACGATGGATGTAGCGGTAACCGCGGCGGTTGATCGCAAGGCACCCTCCCCCCTTGCCGGAGAGGATTAAAGCGCCTTTTCGTAGATAGAATATTCCTTGTTCAGCGCGCAGCCGATGGCATCGGCGATGGCGACCATCCCCTGATTGTCTTCCAGGATCCAGCCGATTTCGCCGCGGGTGAAGCCATAGGTGGAAACTGCGGTGCTGCGCACGTGCTCGATCATCATAAAGGCCAGCTGGCTCGCCAACCGCGAGGCTTGAAATTCGCGCAGTACGCCCATCAAGGGTACCCGGATGGTTCGGCCTGTGGGCTTGCGCAGCCACCACAACAGCCTGGCCCAGCCAAACGGCAGCAGCTTGCCATCGATCCGTTTGATCACTTCGTTGACATCGGGCAGCGTCAGCATGAATGCCACGGGTCGCCCCTCAAGTTCGGCGATCACGATCAGGTCTTCGCGCACCAACGGCTTGAGCTTTTTGCCAGTATAAGCAATCTCGGTATCGGTGAACGGCACAAAGCCCCAATTGTTCGACCAGGCATCGTTGAGGATATCGATGATGATCCGGGCATCGCGATCAAAGTGCTTAAGCTCGACCTTCCGAATGTGAATCCGCGGATTGCGCTCACCCGATTCTATGATCCTGCGGATCAGCGGCGGGAATTGATTTGTAATGTCAAGATCATAGGTCTTGAGCGTTTTGACCAGCTGGTACCCGTCATGCTCGATCCACGCTTGATAGGCCGGATTGTCGTGCCCCATCATCACCGTGGGGGGATGATCGTGGCCTTTGGTCAGCAGTCCCGGCTCTTCCCAGACCGACAGGCTCATTGGCGCGAGCACGCGGGTCATGCCTTGCTGCCTGAGCCACGCCTCGGCGGCGGCGATCAGAGCCTGCGCGGTCTCGGCATCCTCCGCCTCGAACAGGCCCCAGTTACCCGTCCCCGGACCCATCCCCAGCGCCGGCGACTGGGCCAGTGCCAGATGATCGTAATGCGCTGAAATCCGCCCCACCACCGCCGCGCCGCGCCGCGCCAGGAACAGCTGCATCGTCGCATGCTCGTGAAACGGGTTCTTGCCCGGGGTCAGCAGCTCGACCATTTCACTGCGCAGCGGCGGGACCCAGTTGGGGTCTGATCGATTAAGCCGATAAGCCAGATCGATAAACGCGTTGAAGTCACCCTTGTTGCGGGCCGGTGCGACGATTAACTCTGTTTGTGCCACGATGCTGCCTTTGTTTACGCACACATGACCTGCATATGGTCCCGGCAGCTTGTCAAGCCGGGGCAAACTGGAATCGAATGATGAGCGT
>JANMBA010000314.1:0-1794 GCA_031360105.1 Novosphingobium sp. | reverse complement strand
GACTCGCTGGCCCTCGCTTAGCCCGGCGGCATAGCTGTCGAGATGCGCGTAGTAGTGGATGAACCGGCGGTCATCGCAGCGCAGATAGATCGTCAGTCCGCCGGCGCTCGAAGCGAACAACTTTTCGATCGTTCCCGCCGCAGCAGCAACCACGGGCGTGCCGCGCGGCGCCATTATGTCGATCGCGTCGTGCACCCGCAAGCCGCTCTGGCGCGCCTGCGTGTTCATTTCTGACGCGGCGAAAGAGGCGGCTGAACGGGGTTAGACCAGCCACTCGATCGTTGCGCCGTGCGGATGCGCGCGCGCCAGCAGGTGCGGTTCGCCGCCGCCGGGCCAATGGCGCACAATTAGTTCATGCAGGTGCAGCACGCGGTTCGCCTCGAGCGAAATCCACGCCAGCGGGCAATCCGCCGTCGCCGTCGCCCCGGCAGCCTCCATCGCGGCGGTGACCCGTTCCTGCTGGTCCTCGGGCACATACTGCCAGACAATCGAGTGCATCAACACCCGCGTCGTCCCCGGCTCTTGTGGCTTGGCGAGCTCAGCCTCGATGAAATCGGCTGCGTTCATCTGCACCAGATCGGGCGCTGACTTCGCAGCCTCCACCACCGCCGCCGCCATCCGCTCGAACCGCACGGTGTGCTCAGGCCAGATATAGGCCTTGAGCCGCAACGCCTGCGCCGGATCGGTCAGATCGACCGGCGCGACATCGCAACCCTTGGTCGAAGCGATCTCGATCGCGCGGTCCGGCGGCGGATTGCCCTGCCACTTGGGCGCAAAGCGCATCGCGCCCGGCTCAGGGCCGATCGAAACCCCGGCCAGATCATAGTGATAACGCGCCAGCATCAGATTGATCCCCGCGCTCGAGCCGATTTCCAGACATTGAAAGCGCGGCGGCAAGCCCTGCTCGGCGAGCCAGAGCATTGCGGCGATGAAATTGGCGGATCGCCCAGCCTCATTGGTCTGCGGCGGACCATCGAGCCACGGCAGCAGCACCGCCTCATGCGTTTGCAGCGCGGCAGCGACGATCTCTGCGTCGTTGGCCCCCGCTTGATCGCTGTAGATCGCTTGGAGTTGCGGCTCGGCCCCGCTCAACTGGAGCGCATGAATTCCGCCCGCGATCCGCAGCGGCAGCGCATCGGCGAGTGGCGCGCCGGGCCACGCCCGGATTCGCGCCAATACCGCGCCGTCCTTTCCATCGCCCTCACCCCGTTCCAACAAATCGCGCAGCGCCCCCACCACCCGGGCGGTCACAGTCGCGCCGGCGGCTGTGCAATAGGCCACCTGGTTGTCAAAGGCCGCCGTCACCACGCCCGGGCCGCTCGCCTGAATATCGATGAATTGATAGTCCTTAGCCATCCGCGCCGCCTTGCCCTTTGCTGCCGTGCCGCCTAAACGCGCGCCAATCATGCTTCAGCCGCTCATCTTCGCCGTGCCCAAGGGGCGCATCCTTGACGAGGCGTTGCCGCTGATGGCTCGCGCCGGAGTGTTGCCCGAGCCAGCCTTTCATGACAAGACCAACCGCGCGTTGTCGTTCGCCTGTGACGGCGGCGATATGCGGATTATCCGCGTCCGCGCGTTCGATGTCGCAACCTTTGTGGCGCACGGCGCAGCCTCCGCCGGAATTGTCGGTTCGGACGTGGTCGAAGAATTCGCTTATGCCGATCTGTATGCGCCGGTTGATCTGGCGATTGGGCACTGCCGCCTGTCGCTCGCCCAGCCAGCTGGACGGAGCAGTGAACCTGCCCATTCCAGCCATTTGCGGGTTGCCAGCAAATACCCCAGCCTCACCCGGCG
>JANMBA010000266.1:0-1589 GCA_031360105.1 Novosphingobium sp. | reverse complement strand
CTCGGCGGTCAAGGCCGCAATCAAGACGCTGATCGATGCAGAGGACCCCAAGGCGATCCTTTCGGACGATACTTTGGTCGATCTGCTCAAAGCCAAAGGCTTCGATCTCGCCCGGCGCACCGTGGCCAAATACCGCGAGGCTATCGGGCTGGGCTCTTCAGTGCAGCGGCGGCGGCAGAAGACGCTGGCGGGGGTGCGGTAAATTATATTGCCGGTCAGCCAATTGCTGATAGCCTTTGGCCGCTGAATGGGCGCGTGACTGGGCTTATGGGGGAACTTTAGATTGACCGTAAATGAGACTGCGGCCGGTGTGCACGGCGAAACTGTTCCCATCGCATCGGGGGCGGGCGCCACCACCGATCATGCGTTCTTCGGTCATCCGCGCGGGCTGGGCTTCCTGGCCGGTACCGAGCTGTGGGAACGGTTCAGCTTCTACTCGATGCAGTCGCTGCTGATGCTGTACATGACCAAATACCTGCTGCTGCCGCAGAATTCGGGCAATGTCGCGGGGCTCGGCCTCTATCGCAGCGTGCTTGAGCGGATTTTCGGGCCGATGACCGATCTGGCGCTCGCCGCGCAGACGTTCGGGCTTTATTCCGGGTTCATCCTCGTCACCCCGCTGATCGGCGCGTGGCTGGGCGACCGTGTGCTTGGGCGGACCAAGACGGTGACCATCGGCGCGCTGCTGATGAGCGCCGGGCACCTGACCATGGCGGTCGAACAAGCATTCTTGCTGGCCTTGCTGCTGCTGATCGTCGGCGGCGGGCTGTTCATCAGCAACCTGGCCGCGCAGATCGGCGGACTCTACGCAGCTGACGACACCCGCCGTACCCGCGCCTTTGGCATCTACCTGATGGCCTTGAACGCGGGCGCAATGGCCGCACCGCTGATTTCGGGCACCTTGGGCGAACGGGTGGGTTGGCACTGGGGCTTTGGTGCGGCGGGGATCGGGATGTTGATCGGTCTGGCCACGTACCTTGCCGGCCGCCGCCACTTGCCGCCTGATGTGATTGCGCAAGGCGGCAAGGCCGAACCGCTCACCTCGCGGCAATGGCAGTCGGTCGGCGGGCTGATCCTGCTCTATGCCCCCAAACTGTTCTTCTTCGCCGCGATCCAGCAAGCATACGGGATCATGGTGGTCTGGGCCGATACCGCAGTGGACCGCAAGATCGGCATTGCCAACGTGATCGCGGCGGCTTCGTTCCTGCTGATCGCCGGGTTCTCGCTGATGCCGCAAGTCCCGATTTACGGCTGGCTGCTGTTCTACCTCGTGCTGGATATGTCGTTCGCCTGGAACGACCCGCCGGCCCGCGCGCTGATCGCCCGCTATGCCCCGCGTTCGGTCAACGGCATGATGTTCGCACTCTATTCGCTGTCAGGCGCGCTGGGGTTCTTCCTGCTCGGCTGGTTGGGGCGCTTTTACGAACCGCTCGGGCCAACCAAATACTTCCTCCTCACCGCCACCCTGCCAATCGCCGGAGCAGTCATGCTGATCGCGTTCGCCCACCCGCTCGAACGCCTGCTGGCGCGCGGCGATGCGGACCGGGTGGATTTGAAGACGTGAGGGGTTTTGGGACTCAATGTGGCAA
>JANMBA010000225.1:0-5326 GCA_031360105.1 Novosphingobium sp. | reverse complement strand
GACCGCGTTTTTGACCCGCATCTTCAGGTAGGATGACAGTGACCAATAGGGCAGTTGCAGCCGCCGCCGCACGCGATTGAGCACCACATTGGCCTGAAGCAGCAGACTGTAAGCCTGATCCCCCAGGAACGCGAGCCAACGGTGATACAGCACCACCACGTCGAATGCATCGCCGTGCGTGATCAGCAGGCGGCGGCCATCGGCGGTGGTGTGGATTGCCTCGAGCGCAACTTCCACCCCGCCAAAGGTGAACCCGGCATAGGGCCGCAGCATCTCATCGTGATTGCCCGCGATCAGGACCACCCGGGTGCCGCGATGCGCCAGCTTCAGGATTCGGCGGACCACTTCGTTGTGCGCATCGGGCCAATACCAGCCTTTGCGCAGCCGCCAGCCATCGAGAATGTCGCCGACCAGGTATAGCGTCTCGCACTCGATTGCTTTGAGGAAGTCGAGCAGCAGCACCGCGTTGCAGCCGCGCGTGCCAAGGTGGATGTCCGAAATCCACACGGTGCGAAATTTCTGCTTTGGGCGGAACCCGCGTGGTTCAGGCGGCTCGGGCAGTTCGAGCCAGGCCGGTAATTTGGCAATGGCGAACTCAGCATTTGGTGGTGGCGAAGGCATCGCGCAACTCCGTTTCGGTTTCCCGGTGAACGCTGAATCGCAGCCAATCGTTACAGTTTTGCGGCGATATTACAGCGGCGTTACAACCGCCGCCGAATTCTATCCGCAATCCGCGCCCCCGCGCCCCGCGCCACCTGCCACCCGCAATTCGGCCCGGCTTGCAAAAGCAGCGCTTTGCCGCAAGCAAGCAAATCAGGCATTGTCTATGTAATAAGTAGAGTTAAAGCACGAGGGCGGTTCTGCCATAAGGATTTGTCCATGCCTGCGTTCGTTCGTCTGACCTTGCTTGCTACGTCTGCTTTGATTTCATCTCCTGCGCTGGCCCAGCAGAGCGTGCCCGCACCTGCGCCCGCGCCCGATCAGACCACCTCGGTCGGCACCGGCGCAGCTGACGATCAACCCGAAATTATCGTCACCGCGCGGCACAAGGCGGAAAGCTCGCAGGCGGTGCCGCTGGCAATCTCGGTGATCGGCGGCGATCACATCGACAACACCGGCGCGTTCAACGTCGGGCGGTTGCAGCAATTGACTCCGACGCTGCAATTCTATTCGTCCAACCCGCGCAACAGCTCGGTCAATATCCGCGGGATTGGCGCGCCGGTCGGCTTGACCAACGACGGGATCGAGCAGGGGGTGGGGATCTACGTCGATGACGTCTATTCCAGCCGGGTTGCTTCGGCCACGTTCGATTTTCTGGACGTGGCACGGATCGAGGTGCTGCGCGGGCCGCAAGGCACACTCTACGGCAAGAACACTACTGCGGGAGCGATCAATATTGCTACACGGCAGCCGACCTTTCAGTTTGAGGGCCGCGCCGAAGTTAGCTTGGGCAACCTGGGGTTCAAGCAGGCCAAGGCGGCTATTTCCGGCCCGTTGAGCCGTAACCTGGCGGCGCGGATCGCGGTTTCGGCGACCAGCCGCAACGGTACGCTGTATAATGTGACCACCCAGCGCGGCGTTAACGAGCAGGACAATTTGGGGGTGCGGCTGCAAGTGCTGTGGCGGCCTGCCGCGAACCTCGATGTCACGCTGTCGGGCGATTACAACACCCAGAACCCCGAATGCTGCGCCACCGTCTATGTCCGCACTGCGCCCACCCAACGGCCGATTTACCGCCAGTTCGATGCCCTGGCGGCGGCACAAGGCTATACCCCGGCCAGCCGCAATCCGTTTGACCGGCTAACCGATGTCGATGCCGAGCTTAACGCCGGCAACAAGATCGGCGGGCTGGCGGCGAAGGCCAAATTGGAACTGGGTGATAGCACCCTTACGTCGATCACGGCGTGGCGATTCTGGGACTGGATGCCATCGAACGACCGCGATTTTACGGGCTTGCCGGTGACCACCAAATCGCAAAACCCCTCTAGGCAAAATCAATATACGCAGGAATTCCGGTTTGGCCACAGCGGTTCACGGCTGGATGTAAACGCCGGACTGTTTGGCTATTACCAGACGATCCGCACGCAGGGATTGCAGCAGCTTGGCTCCGCCGCGAGCCGCTGGCTGCTTAGTCCGGGCAATATCAGCGCGACTTATCTGGCCAATCCAGCGGCCTGCGCCACGCCGGCCACGCGCGCCTGCAATTCGGCGGTGCTTAGCGGGCTGACCTCGACCAACACGATCAATCTGGATAGCACCAGCGTGGCGTTCTACGGCCAGCTGGGCTGGAAAGTGACTGACCGGTTCACGCTCCAGCCGGGGGTACGGATCAATTATGACCGCAAGAACGGGCTATACCGCGCGGTGGTCACCGATGGCGCGGGGGCCTTGGTCACGTTCAATCCGGCCAACACCCCAGTCCAGCTTGACCAACTGTCACAAATGGCGCCCGAAGAATTTGCGCCGCGCTATGCGGCGTGGAATGTCTCGTACGATCTGACCGCCAAATACGATCTGACCGGCGATATTCACCTCTACGCGACCTTTGCCCGCAGCTTCAAATCGGGCGGAATCAACCTCAACGGGGTGCCCGCCGATGCGGCCGGTAACCCGCTGCTGCAATTTGCCACGGTCAAGCCCGAGCGGGTCAATCACGGCGAACTGGGCATCAAAACCCAGTTTGCGAACCGCACGATCACGGTAAATCTCGCTGCATTCCGCACCGACATCCACAATTATCAGGCGATCGTGAACAGCGGCGCGGTCTCGGCCTTGCGCGGCTATGTCGACAATGCCGGGTTGGTCCGCACGCAAGGGGCCGAATGGGATATGTCGTGGCGACCGGGGCCGCGGTTCAACGCCTACCTCAACGGCGGTTACACCGATGCCAAATACGTGCGCTTTACCAATGCACCGTGCCCGCCCGAACTATCGGGCGGCGGCACCGGCACCCCGATTGGGGCGCCTGGCACGGCGGGCAGCAACAGCCCGGCGAGCTGCGATATCTCGGGCCAGACGCTGCCGGGTATATCCAAATGGTCGCTATCTTACGGGGCTGAAGCCAATGTTCCGGCCAAGCTGTTGGGTCAGACCGGCGAGGTCTATTTCGGGGCCGAAGGGAGCTACCGCGCGCGCTTTTCATCGAACGCGTCGCAATCGGCTTATACCGGGATCGAAGGGTACGCGCTGACTAACCTGCGGCTGGGGTTCCGCACCAAGGCCGGGCTTAATGTGTTCGGCTGGGTCCGCAATGCGTTCGATGTGCGTTATTTTGAACTCCTCCAGATCGCGCCGGGCAGCACCGGACTGATCGTCGGCACCCCCGGCGATCCACGCACTTTTGGCGGAACGATCAAAGTGGAGTTTTAGGTCCGTCATCCCGGGCTTGACCCGGGATCGCTGGCAACCAAGGTGGACCTGGCGGCCAGCGGTCCCGGATCAAGTCCAGGACGACGCGATAGGGGTGACTCGCCGCGCAGCCTTCGCTAGAACAGGCGGCGAACATGCTGACCGCGCTCGCCATCCGTAATATCGTCTTGATCGAGGCGCTGGACCTCACGTTCGGCGCGGGACTGGGCGTGCTGACGGGAGAGACCGGCGCAGGCAAGTCGATCCTGCTCGACGCGCTCGGACTGGCGCTGGGCACGCGGGCCGAAACCGGGCTGGTCCGCAGCGGCGAACAGCAAGCCAGCGTCACCGCCAGTTTTGAATTTGACCGACTGCCCTTGCCGATACGCGACCTGCTGAACGAGGCCGAGCTGGACGTCGAGCCGGGCGAGCCGCTGCTGATCAAACGGCGACTGAAGGCTGACGGCGGCTCGAAGGCGTTTATCAACGATCAGCCGGTTGGCGCGGCCTTGCTGCGCGAACTGGCGCCGCATCTGGTTGAATTGCACGGCCAGCACGATGATCGCGGGCTGGTCAACCCGCGCGGGCATCGCGCGCTGGTCGATCGCTATGCCGGGGCGGACAGCGCCGGGGTGGCCGCGGCGTGGAGCGGCTGGCGCGCGGCGGTGGAGGCACTGGCGCAGGCGCGCGGCACGCTTGCGCAGGCCGCCGAAGACCGCGACCTGCTGTTGGCGTACCTGGCCGAATTGTCGGTGCTCGAACCGGTGCTGGGCGAGGAACTGGAACTCGCTGAAGCGCGTGCGACGATGCAAAAAGGCGAACGGCTGACCGAAGATCTGGTCGAGCTGGCCAAGCTGTGGGCGGGATCGGATTCGGCGTTGGCGGGCTTGCGCAGCGCTGCGCGGCGGCTGGACCGGATCGCGGGTGAGCATCCCTTGCTGGGCGAGGCCTTGGCGGCGCTGGACCGCGCGGTGATCGAAGCCGCCGAAGCCGAAACCTCGCTGGAGCGTGCGGGGCATGCGCTGGCGCATGATCCCGCTGCGCTTGACCGGATTGAGCTCAGGCTGTTCGAACTGCGTGCAGCGGCGCGCAAGCACCATTGCCAGGTCGACGATCTACCCGCCCGGATGCGCGAGATGCGCGCCGCGCTTGACGGGATCGAACATGGCGAGGCGGACTTGGCAGCGCTTGAAGCAGCGGCTGTGGCGGGAGCAGCAGACTATCATGCCAAGGCTGAGGCGCTGTCGGCGCAGCGCAGCGCGGCGGCGGACAAGCTGGACGCGGCGGTGGCGCAGGAACTGGCCCCGCTCAAGCTGGATGCCGCGCAGTTCCGCACCAGCGTGCTGCAATTGCCCGAAGATCAGTGGGGGCCAGGCGGGCTCGACAAGGTTGAATTCCTGATCAGCACCAATCCCGGCGCGCCGTTCGGCCCGCTGAACAAGATCGCGTCGGGCGGCGAGCTGTCGCGCTTCATCCTCGCGCTGAAGGTCGCCTTGGCCGAACAAGGCGGCGCGGCAACGGTGATTTTTGACGAGATTGATCGCGGAGTTGGCGGCGCGGTTGCCAGCGCGATTGGCGAACGCCTGGCCCGGCTGGCGTCAGGTGGCCAACTGCTCGCGGTCACCCACAGCCCGCAAGTCGCCGCGCGCGGCGGGCAGCATTACGTGATCGCCAAGAGCAGCGAAGGCACGGTCACCCGCACGTCGGTGCACTTGCTTGATGCGGGCGGGCGGCAGGAAGAAATCGCGCGAATGCTCTCGGGCGCAGAGATTACGGCTGAGGCACGCGCGCAAGCCGACCGGCTGCTGGAGGGAGTGTGATGGCGCATCAACTGCTTGATCGCCCCGTCTGGAATATGCTGACCGGGCCGCAGGCGCAGCTGGCGCAGGGCGGTGATCTGGCGGTGCGGATTGACTCCGGTTACGGGCCGTTCGCGGCTCTGCGCGATCGTTCTTTTGAGGCGCTGACGGCGCTCGCG
>JANMBA010000165.1:0-5055 GCA_031360105.1 Novosphingobium sp. | reverse complement strand
CGCATGGCGAATCTCCCTTAATGGTTCGATTAAACTCGGACACCATTTCGGGTTCGCAGCGAAAGATTGCAAGATGCAATCGACAAGCGGAATGGTGGGCCGGACGGCAAGGTCTTGCGGCACAGATTTGCGCCAACGGTCTCACGTACGTCACACCCGGATGGTGCGCCGTTCAGGCCGGAGCGGGGCCGGCATATAGCGCCGCTTCGGCGCTGCGGCGGCGGACCAAGCCGGGCAAGCGTTTACCCCCGGCATTGACCCATTTCCCAAATTCATCCGCCGCCTCGGCAAAGCGGCCCGCCCGGTGCAGTCTGGTCAGCGTCGCTTTGGCAATCGCGCCAGTATTGTAGTGAAAGCTGACGAGCGCATCGAATTGGTTCAGGCTGGTTGGAGCACCGCCCAGCGCGCGTGTCACCTCGAGCGCGAAACGGACGAGATCGACCTCCAGCCGCGCATCGCATCGGGCCTGGCTCCAGACTGTGCCTCTGGCGATGCCCTTGCCAGTCGCGCCCCAGCCGATGGTCCACGGCGCGCCGCCGGTGCCGGGATCGGGATAGGCCGCGAACTGGCCGTCGCGGCGCTGGCGGGCGCAGCCCTCGAACCGTTTGAGGAGCGCGATGCCAGCCGGGCCAATCGCGCGCGGCGCAGGCCCTTGGCCAGGATGTTCGAGCGGCTGAGCCAGTTTTGGGGCGGGATTCGGCACCGCTGTCGGTACCGAATCCCGGGCTTTCATGCGCCGCAGCGCTGCAAAGAATTCGTCTGCCGGATCCACGCCGCCGCTCCCTCGATATCGAATCGCGGCGAGCAATTAGGCTGAACGGGGCGCTGTAGGAAAATCGTTTCTACGGCAGTGTCCGCGCCAGTGCAGACGCGGCTAGATCACTTTGCGGCCGCGCACCAGATTGATCACGAACACCACCAGCGCGATCACCAGCAGCAAGTGGATCAGGCCGCCAGCAACGTGGAAGGCAAAAAAGCCCAAGGCCCACAGCACGAACAGGACGATTGCAATTGCGAGCATTTCATCAACTCCCCAAACCGCAACCAGGGCCGGTTGCTGAAGGCTAAACTGGCCAAGCGCGCGGGAGTTCCGCGGGGCGGGGGCTAAGCCATAAAAAAGCGGCGCCCCGGTTGCCCGGGACGCCGCTGTCTGGCCGCAGGGCTGATCGATCAGCCGCTGTAATACATATCGAATTCGACCGGCGAGGGGGCCATTTCCCAGCGGTACACGTCATCCCATTTCAGTTCGATGTAGGCATCGATCTGATCTTGCGTGAACACCCCGCCGGCCAGCAGGAAATCGTGATCCGCGACCAGGCTGTCCAAAGCTTCGCGCAGCGATCCGCAGACGGTTGGCACCAGCGAAAGTTCTTCGGGCGGCAAGTCATACAGGTTCTTGTCCATCGCCTCGCCCGGGTGGATCTTGTTCTGGATCCCGTCGATCCCGGCCATCAGCAAGGCTGAGGTGGCCAGGTACGAGTTGGCCAGCGGATCGGGGAAGCGGAATTCGACCCGCTTGGCCTTGTCACCCGCACCATAGGGGATCCGGCATGAGGCGGAACGGTTGCGCGCCGAATAGGCCAGCAGCACCGGGGCTTCAAAGCCCGGCACCAGCCGCTTGTAGCTGTTGGTGGTCGGGTTGGTGAAGGCGTTGATCGCCTTGGCATGCTTGATCACGCCGCCGATGAAATAGAGGCAGGCATCGGACAGACCGGCATAACCATTGCCGGCAAAGGTGTTCTTGCCCTTGTTCCAGATCGAGATGTGGGTGTGCATCCCGCTGCCGTTATCAGCCTTGATCGGCTTGGGCATGAACGTAGCGGTTTTGCCGTAGGCGTGAGCGACCATTTTCACGACGTATTTGTAAATCTGGATCCGGTCACAGGTTTCCACCAGCTTGCCGAAAGTCAGCCCCAATTCGTGCTGGCTGCCCGCCACTTCGTGATGATGCTTGTCCATCGGCAGGCCCATTTCCATCAAGGTGCTGACCATTTCGCCCCGGATATCGGTGGTCACATCGACCGGACCGACCGGGAAATAACCGCCCTTGGCGCGCGGGCGATGGCCCATGTTGCCGCTTTCATAGCTGGTGCCGCTGTTAGTCGGCAGTTCGACATCGTCGAGCTTGTAGAAGCTGGAATTGTAGGTGTTGTCGAAGGTGACATCGTCGAACATGAAGAATTCGGGTTCGGGGCCGATATAGACGGTATCGCCAAGGCCGGTCGATTTGAGAAAGCTCTCGGCGCGCTTGGCGGTCGAGCGGGGATCGCGCGAATAGAGCGAGCCATCCGAAGGCTCGACAATATCGCAGATCACGATCAGCATCGGCGTGGCTGAGAACGGATCGACATAAACCGCCTCAAGATCGGGCTTGAGGATCATGTCGCTTTCGTTGATCGCTTTCCAGCCTTCGATCGACGAGCCATCGAACATCAGGCCGTCATTCAGCTCATCTTCGCCGATCACGCTGGAGCACATGGTCAGGTGATGCCAAGCTCCCTTGGGATCGGTGAAACGGACATCGACCCATTCGATTTCCTCGTCCTTGATGCGCTTCAGAATGTCCGCTGCCTTGGTCGCCATGTGATGTTGCCTTCTGTATTGGGAGGAATGTTCAGGTTGGAAGGAATTAAATCGCGTCGTTATCGCGCTCACCGGTGCGGATGCGCAGCGCGCTTTCCACGTTCATCACGAAGATCTTGCCGTCGCCGATCCGCCCGGTCTGCGCGGCTGCGGCAATCGCCTCGACCACGCGTTCGGCCAGATCATCGGGCACGACGACTTCAAGTTTAACCTTGGGCAGAAAATCGACCACGTATTCGGCGCCGCGATAGAGTTCGGTGTGGCCCTTCTGGCGGCCAAAGCCCTTGGCCTCGGTCACCGTGATGCCCGAGACGCCAACCTCGTGCAGCGCTTCCTTCACTTCATCGAGCTTGAAGGGTTTGATGATCGCTTCGATCTTCTTCACGGTGGTCGTCCCCTGCGCAGTAAACCGGAGCCGCTTGTCCTGTGAGGGGGAAAGCGGCCCGGATGGTCTCTCGCCCGCGCCAATTCCGGTTATCCAAGAATCGTGCCAGCGGTCTATTTACGCCCTTAGGCCATGTGTGCGGCTGCGAAAAGGGCGGAATCGCAAGATTTGCATCGCGCCGCGTCCCAGCGCGCAACAAAGGAGTTGCGAGGGAAGCCGAACCTTGCCTAATTTTTCAGCAGCGGGTGCTTAAAATTTAAGCAGGTGTGAGCAAATCTTGCTAAAGCACCAAGCCAGCCGTCTCGGGCAAACCCGCCATCAAGTTCAGGCTTTGCACCGCCGCGCCGCTGGCACCTTTGCCCAGATTATCGAGCACCGCGACCAGCCGTGCCTGATTGCCATCGCGCGCGCCGAATACATACAAATCGAGCCGGTCGCTGGGCGGGGCTGAGCGGCGCAGCAGCAGCTCATCTGGGGAGTCCTGATGAACGTGCACCACCGGGCTGTCCTGGTAGAAATCCACCAGCAGATCGCGCAAACCGTCGGTTGGCGCGGCGCGCTCCATCTGCGCCAGATGCAGCGGTACTTCGACGACCATGCCGCGGTGCGCCGGGATCACGGCGGGCGCGAACACCGGCGGATGCGCGAGGCCCGCGTAGCGCTGCATTTCAGGGACATGCTTGTGGCTCAGCGCCAGCCCGTAATCGCGATACGCCAGATCAGGCTCCGCCTCAAACCGCGCGATCATTGCTTTCCCCCCGCCTGAATAGCCCGACACCGCATAGCAGACGTAAGGCCAGTCAGCCGGCAGCAAGCCGTGCCGCACCAGCGGCGCGAGCAGCGCCAGGAACCCGGTCGGATAACAGCCCGGATTGGTCACGCGGTCTGCCGCCGCCACTTTGTCACGCCCGATCAGCTCGGGAAAACCATACGTCCAGCCCGGCGCCGTGCGGTGCGCTGACGAGGCATCGATGATCCGCACCGAGCTGCCTTGCGCCAGCGCCACCGCCTCGATCGCGGCGTCATCGGGCAGGCACAACACGGCAAAATCGGCGGCGTGATAAGCCGCGCGGCGGGCCTGGGTGCTTTTGCGCTGCTCGTCGTCCAGCACCAGCAATTCGAACTCGCTACGCCCCGCCATCCGCTCGACAATTTCGAGCCCGGTGGTTCCAGCGGCGCCGTCGATGAAAACTGAGTGGGTCATCTATCTGGTTCCATTAATTTTCTAGAATTCCTCCGATCCGTTTGTCCTGAGGAGCGACTGAGCAAATGCGATGGCGCGTCTCGCAGGACTTGCGCCCGCCCGCAGTGGTTCGAGACGGGGTTTCGCATTCGCTCAAACCATCCTCATAACGAACGGAGCAAGGGCGAAGCAATTCAGCTTCGTCGTTCTTCCAGCGCGGCCAGCGGCAGATAACCGACAAAGCCATCCTCGCCGACCTGACCCCAGGCCCAGCCGCCCGAAATATCGAGCACGTTGAACAGCGTCCCGCCGCTCAGCGCCGCGCGGATCTCTGCCGTTATCTCGCCCGCCACACGCAGATCGGCCCCTGCGGCGACTACGTTGCGCGGCATTGGCACGGCGTAATGCGGCACGAATACCCGGCCCGCCAGGCGGACGTGCGCCAAGTCGCCGCGCACCGGCCAATGCGGTGCGTCGAGCTTTTCGGCCGGGCCGGACAAGCAGTGCTGGCTGGCAGGGATTAGACTGGCTGGCACGGTTTTAGGGGTCCCCAAAGCGGAAGAGCGGGCGAGTAGCGCCGCTGGGCGACTCTAGCAAGTTATGCATCACGGCGGCGCGGTTCAGGCATGGCCTTGGCGGGGGCCAGACTGACCGCCACACTTCGCGCTAACCGCACGACTGCGGGCAGCACGCGCTGGATCAGGTTTGAGAAAACCATCGATGCCCCCGCACAGTTTCAGTGCGGTGAACCGGGACGGTCAAGTCATCCGGATTTGACCGTTCCGCCAGAGCAGCAAGGCCGCAATTTCGTTAATGTCGGGCTGGTTTTGGGCCGAAACTGGATGTTCCGTCAGGAATAACGCTGCTTCAGCATCCCCCAGGCCGCCCGCAAACCCAGCGCGTC
>JANMBA010000155.1:0-15607 GCA_031360105.1 Novosphingobium sp. | reverse complement strand
CATCAAGCTGCCCGACCACGTTGGAGACGATGTGCATCACATGGCTGTAACGCTCGACCGTGTAGCTTTCGGTGACTGTGACCGAACCCGCGCTGGCGACCCGGCCCACATCGTTGCGGCCCAGATCGAGAAGCATCAGGTGCTCGGCGCGTTCCTTGGGATCGGCGAGCAGGGCAGCCTCGTTGGCCCGGTCTTCCTCAGCGGTCGCGCCGCGCGGCCGGGTTCCCGCAATTGGGCGGATGGTTACTTCACCATCGCGCACCCGGACCAGAATTTCGGGGCTGGAGCCGGTCAGCGCAAAGCCCGGAAAGTCGAGGAAATACAGGAATGGCGACGGGTTAACCCGGCGTAGCGCCCGGTACAGCGCCAGTGGGGGCAAGGTGAACGGGCAGGTAAACCGCTGGGCCAGGACCACCTGAAAGATATCGCCTGCCGCGATGTAGTCTTTGGCGCGCAAAACCATCTTGCCGTACTGGCCGGGGCTCATCGTCGGGGTCAGGACTGGCTCGGGCAGGGTGGAGTCGAGCGCCGGGGCGACTGCGGGAGCGGCGAGCTGCCGCAGTGCTTCATCGATCCGGTCCTGTGCGGCGGCCAGCGCTTGCTCGGCCACGGTGGCAGAGGGCCAAACCGGGGCAACCGCGAACAGTTCATCGCTTAACCGGTCGAAAATCAACACCAGCGCCGGGCGAACGAACAGCATATCGGGCAAGCCGAGCGGATTGGCCGTAGGGCGCACCAGCCGTTCGACCAGTCCGTATGTCTCGTAACCAAAATAGCCGACCAGGCAGGCCAGCACGGGCGGCAATCCGCCGGGAACATCGAACCGGCACGCCGCAACCAGTGCGCGCAGCGCGCTCAGGCTATCGCCCGGCAAGGCTTCGAACTGATCGCGGTCATGCCGCCAATCGCGGTTGAGTTCAGCTGCCGCCCCATGCGCGCGGAACACCAAATCGGGATCGAGCCCGAGCAAGCTGTAACGCCCGCGCACTTCGCCGCCTTGCACCGATTCAAGCAGATAATCGCCGCGTCCCGGCACCATCAGCTTGGCCGCCGCACTCACCGGGGTTTCGCAATCGGCAATCAGTCGCCGCCAGATCAGCCCGGGCTGGCCAGCGGTGAGCGCTTCAGCCGCACTACTCCAGTTTTCGGCGTTCGCCCCGGTCACTAAGCTGGATCAACCGCCGCCCGAAAGCTGGGCTTGCAGCTTGCGGAGATTGCTGTCGTTGCGGGTCGTGCCGACTTCGTTGCGCAGGCCGCCGCGAAGCTGATCGCCCAATTCGGTGCTTTGCTCCTGCGCCAAGCTTTTGTTGAACCCGTCAAAATCAGGGTTCTTCTCATCAACTTTGCCGGGGATCACTTCGTTCACAGTTACCACGTACCAGCCGTGGTTGCGCGGACCTTGCATCAGCCGCACTTTGCCTTTGGCCATCGCGAACAGCATTAGCAGCGGACGCGAGGCGTTCTTGCCCTTTTTCTGGACTTCCGTCCGGTCCATGTCGACATGATCGACCGGCGGCAGCGCAATCCCGAGCGAGGCCACTGCAACATCGATCGGCACGCCTTTTTGAACTTGTGCCTGAACCTTTTCGGCCGCTGCCTTGGCCGCCGCTTCACCCTTGGCGATGCGGGCGTCTTCGGTCACTTTCGCGCGAATGTCATTCAGCGGGGGCGGGGCGGCGAGCGCAATTTTACCGACGTCAAAGATCACGAAAGTTTTGCCGGGTTCAACTTCGGCCAACTGGGGCTGGCCGGTTCCGTCCATCTGGAAGGCCGCAGGCACCACCCGTTGCAGCACGGCCGGCGCGCTCACGCCGTCTTGGCCAAACACCGTGCCGCCCGCAGTTAGCGCCTGGGTCTCAGTGACGGTTACACCGAGCTCCTTGGCCATATCGCCCAGCGTTGCGCCATTATCGAGTTCCTGCTCCATCCGCGCCCCGAAATCGGTAATTGCGATCTTGCGCTTCTCGTCGGTCAATTCCTGAAGGAGCTCGGGCTTGGCTTGATCCAGCGTTTTGCCCGGCGTGGTTTCGCGGGTATCGACCCGCACCACGATCCAGCCAAGCGGGGCCTTGAACGGACCCAGCAGCTTAGCATTGGGCGCAGCAAACACAGCGCTGGCCGTTTCGGCTGAGCTTTGCAACGCATAGCCATCCATGGTCAGACTGCCGAGCGGCGCCACGGCCAAGCCTTTGGCCGTCGCCGCTGCTTCCAGCGTTTTGCCGCCCGCGACTTCGGCGATAACCTGCTTGGCTGCTGCCTCGGTCGGCAGCACCATTTGAGACAGTTTGCGCTTGTCAGCGACGGCATACTTGGCCTTGTTTTCGGCATAGCGCGCGGCCACTTCAGCGTCAGTCGGCGCGGCCGCCGCTGTGACCGCAGCATCGGTATAGCTGACAAAGCGTACCGTGCGCCGTTCGGGCAGAATGTAGTCGGCCTTGTGATCGTTATACCAAGCGGTGACTTCGCCGCCGCCTGGCGGGGTCAACGATGCAAATGCCGCTGGGGGAAGGGTGACAATCGCGCCGCGGCGATGCTCGGTCAGTACCGCAACATAGCGCCCAGTCATTTTTCGCGGAACCTTAAGCCCGAACGATGCGGATGATAGCAGCAGCTTGGCCATCAAGGTCTGCGTCTGCTCTGCGCGGTAAGCGCTGTCGGTGATGCCCTGTGCGGCCAGCATCTGGCGGTACAGCGCATTATCCACCTTACCATCGGGGGCCTGGATATTCGGATCTTTGGCGATCTCGCTGTCGATCAAGCGATCACCCACATACAGCCCGTACTGCTCGCCCCACTGGATCACGGCCTTTCCGTCCATCGTGTAAGTCAGCACGTCATTCAAGCCATCCTTGGCCAGGAATTCTTTGATTGAGAGCTGCGGATTACGCTGACGCAAGCGGGCCATGATACTGCGAAACTTCGCCTCAAGGTCGTTTGCAGAGATCTTCTCGCGGCCCACAGTGGCGATCTTGCTGCCGCTGGAAAATCCTCCGAAACTGGTGCCCGCCACGTCGCCCAGCGCAAAGGCGATACCAATCATGCCGACAAACGCCAGCGTAACGAATACGCCGAGTTTGGAACTGAAGAAGCTGCGGAAAAATAGAAGCATCGCTTGGATCGCCAGAACTAGAAGGGCACGGACCGAAGATGGCGCGCGTTACGTTGCCGCGCTTTAAGGATCATTAGCCATGCAGGCAATGGGGCAAGCGCGCTGATGCCGGGGGATTGGACCGTCCCATCGCTAAGGCCTTTGACAAGCGCAGGCCCGCGCGCCTAACCGCAGGGAAAGTCGGCACAAGCAAGCTGGCGCAAAATTCAGTGAGGAATTCTCGATGTCAAACCGGCCTTATATTGTCGGCAATTGGAAGATGAACGGCACGCGGGCGGCACTGTCAGAAGCCCGCGCAATTGATCGCGGCGCAGCGCGGCATCCCGGTGTTGAGGTTGGAATTGCCCCCCCGGCCACGCTGCTAAGCCTGATGGCCGATGCAGTCGAAACGATCAGTCTGGGCGGGCAGGATTGTCACCAAGCCAGCGCCGGGGCGTTCACCGGCGATATCTCGGCGGCCATGTTCGCCGATGTCGGGGCGAAATTTCTGATCGTCGGCCATTCAGAACGCCGCGCTGGCCACAAGGAAACCGACGCCAGTATCCGGGCGAAGGCCGAGGCAGTGATGGCGAGCGGCTTGGGTGTAATCGTCTGCGTTGGTGAAACCGCAGCACAACGCGATGGCGGCAACGCCGAAGCGGTGGTGACCAAGCAGCTGAGCGGTTCGCTGCCGGTTGAAAGCGGAACCCCGGGTCAAATTACCGTGGCTTACGAACCGGTGTGGGCAATTGGCTCGGGCAAAGTGCCGTCGCTGGACGATGTCAGCACGATGCACCGCACCATCAGAGCGAAATTGGAAGAGCGGTACGGCGCGGCGCACGCCGGGATGCGGATTATCTATGGCGGCTCGGTCAATGCTGGCAACGCGGCCGAATTGCTGCACTGCGACGAAGTTGGCGGAGCGCTGGTCGGCGGGGCAAGCCTGACCGCAGATAGTTTCCTGGCGATTGTCGCGGCAGTTGCGCCGGAATTGGACTAGCCGCAGCCGGGCCAGGCAAACTTGCATAGTGCGGTCTGCGTGACTAGATGCGCGCCAGGTTTACTGGAATTGGAATTTTCATGTCGCTGTTTATCTTCCTGACCGTTCTCCAAGCCATTGTGGCCGCGCTGCTGGTCGGCGTAATTCTGGTGCAAAAGTCGGAAGGCGGCGGGCTCGGCACTGGGGGCAGTCCGGCCGGATTGATGTCGGCGCGCGGCGCGACCGATTTCATGACTCGGTTGACGGCGATTCTGGCGATCATCTTTGTGTCGCTGTCGATCGTGCTGGCCGCGCTTGCGGTCAAATCAAGCGGCAACCGCACGATCGACGATTCGCTCAACCGCACCGTCGCTCCGGCGGCGCAATTGCCCAGCGATCCGCTTCGCGGCGCCGGGCAGCCGGGGGCCGCGCTAGCTACGCCGACGCCCAGCCCGGTCCCGGCAGCAAGCCTCGTCCCGGCGGTAACCCCGACCAAACAGCCCTGATAATCGGCAACTGCACCGCAGCCTGGTCAGCCATCAGCGGTCAACCAGCTGACGCACAACTGTGGATTGCCCAAATGGGCGCTTGCCCGCGTGCCCCACTACAGCTTAAGGCTCAACTCCCATGGCGCGGTTCATTTTTATTACCGGCGGCGTGGTCTCCTCGCTCGGCAAAGGTTTGATGGCGGCAAGCCTGGCAGCACTGCTGCAGGCACGCGGGTTCAAGGTGCGGATTCGCAAGTTCGATCCCTATCTCAACGTCGATCCCGGCACGATGAGCCCGTACCAGCACGGCGAAGTTTACGTCACCGACGATGGCGCCGAAACCGACCTGGATCTGGGGCATTACGAACGGTTTACCGGGGTTTCGGCGCGGCAGACGGACAATATCACGTCAGGGCGGATTTACCGCGATATCATCATCCGTGAACGGCGCGGGGACTACTTGGGGGCGACCGTACAGGTCATCCCGCACGTCACCGATGCGATCAAGGAATTTGCCTTGGCCGATACCAGTGACCACGATTTCGTCTTGTGCGAAATTGGCGGAACGGTCGGCGATATCGAAGGCTTGCCGTTTATCGAGGCGCTGCGGCAATTGCGCAACGAGCTGGGGCGCGAGAACACCTGTTCGGTGCACGTCACGCTGGTGCCCTATGTGGCGGCGGCGGGCGAGCTTAAGACCAAGCCAACGCAGCATTCGGTGCGCGAACTTACCAGCTTGGGAATTCAGCCCGATATCCTGCTGTGTCGCTGCGAGCATCCGCTGCCCGAAAACGAGCGCAACAAGATCGCGCTGTTCTGCAACGTCCGCAAGGAAGCGGTGATCCCGGCGCTTGATGCCAACAGCATTTATTCGGTCCCGCTCCAATATCACGCCGAAGGGCTCGACGCCGAAGTGCTGCACCATTTCGGGCTTTCGACCCCCGCGCCGGAGCTGAGCCGCTGGGAAGACATCGTTGACCGGTTCCAGAACCCCGAAGGCGAGGTGACCATCGGCGTGGTCGGCAAATACGTCGGGCTGCCTGACGCCTACAAAAGCCTTAACGAAGCGCTGGTGCATGGCGGCATGGCCAACCGGGTCAAAGTCAATATCCGCTGGATCGATGCCGAAGCGTTTGAAGCTGGCGACGATGAAATCGTCTCGCGGCTGGAGCCGATGGACGGGATTCTGGTGCCCGGTGGGTTCGGGGTTCGTGGCACCGAGGGCAAGATCGCTTCGGTCCGGTTTGCGCGCGAACGCAAGGTGCCGTTCTTCGGGATTTGCCTGGGCATGCAGATGGCCTGCATCGAAGGTGCGCGTAATACCGCTGGGATTGCGGATGCCAGCAGCACCGAATTCGGCCCGACTAACGAACCGGTGGTCGGGATCATCACCGAATGGATGAGCCCCGAGGGACTGCAACAGCGCGGCGCCGATACCGATCTTGGCGGCACCATGCGGCTTGGCGCCTTTGAGGCCAAACTTGCGGGGAACAGCCACGTGTCCGCACTGTATGGCGGTGCGACCACGATCAGCGAGCGCCATCGCCATCGCTACGAAGTCAATAGTGCGTATCGCGATCCGCTCGAAGCCGGCGGCTTGGTATTCTCAGGAATGTCACCCGATGGCTTGCTGCCTGAAATTGTCGAACGACCCGATCACCCATGGTTCGTCGGGGTGCAGTTTCATCCTGAACTGAAAAGCCGCCCGTTCGATCCGCACCCGTTGTTTGCCGGGTTTATCGCGGCAGCATTGCAGCAGGCGCGTCTGGTTTAATCGTCTGGCCCAATCAATACCCTGATTGAATTAAATCGATTGCAGCGAAAATATATCAAATGACCTGCACCAATCGCACGAAAAACCTTGCGTTTTTTCTGATTTAAGCGGTAGCCGTGCGGCTTGGCGCCGACTCGCTGTACTTCATAGTACTGCGTTTGAAGCGCAAGGATATTTTGGTTTTAGCGATCGCACGCGAATACAGGGTTACATCGTAACAGGATTTTACCGTTTAGGGCTATAACCGGGCACGGGCTTGTCGGATCTGATCGCCTTCTGCGACCCGGACGATCAGGATTAGACAGGACGGCGCGCAAGCGCCGTGGGGGTGGGACGCAAGTCCCACCCCCATTCACTTGCGTTGGATGGAAATCACGCGGCGGCGCTGTCCGGCTTTGCGTCCTGGACTATGCTCAGCGATTTCTGCGTGCCAACCGGGACGCGCTTGGGCTTCATCGCTTCGGGCACTTCGCGCACCAGATCGATGAGCAATAGTCCGTCTTCCAGGTTGGCGTCTTCTACCCGGACGTAATCGGCCAGTTCAAACCGGCGTTCGAACCCGCGCTGCGCGATGCCGACGTGCAGGAACTTGCCCGCAGCGGTTTCCTCGCCTTTCTTGCCGTGCACGACCAGCAGGTTTTGCTGCGCGGTAATCTCGATGTCAGCGGGTTTGAACCCGGCCACTGCCACGGTGATCCGGTAAGCGTCTTCACCGCGCCGTTCGATATTGAATGGCGGATAGTTGTCTCCGCTACCCAGACTGCGCTGGTTTTCAAGCAGATCGAACAGGCGGTCAAAACCAACCATCGAGCGGCGATAGGGGGTAAAATCAAAACGGTTCATGGCAAAATCCTCATGGTGAGCAATTGAGCAGGGCCGGAACCCGCATTCGGCATCCCGGCGGCGACACGCGCCCTTGCGGACGATGACACCGCTCCCGATGTATGATAGCCCGGTCAGGTTTCAAGAGGAGCCGAGATGACTGCCGCCAAAGTCGAAATCTATACGAAGTGGGGGTGCCCCTATTGCACCCGCGCCAAAGCGCTGCTCGACAGCAAGGGCGTCGCTTACGAAGAATACGACGTGACGCTTGGTGGGCCGAAAAAGGCCGAAATGATCGGACGCGTGCCATCCGCCAGAACCGTGCCGCAAGTATTTATCGCGGGCACAGCTGTGGGCGGAAGCGATGATCTGGCCGCGCTAGACCAAGCGGGCAAGCTCGACGCATTGTTGAGCGCTTAGGCCATGCAACGCCTTGCCGTGTTGCAAATGACCTCGGGGATCGACCCGGCGGCAAATGCTGCGGCCTTGGTCCAGGCCGTCGGCGGGGCGGCGATGGCCGGGGCAACCATGCTGTTTACGCCCGAAATGTCCACAATGATTGATCGGGAAAAAGCGCGCGCTGCGCCGCGAGTGCTGGCTGAGGCCGAAAACCCGGTGCTGGCAGAGCTGCGCGAAGCCGCCGCGCGGGCGGGTATCTGGGTGGCTCTGGGCAGTATGGCAGTGCTCCGTGAGGATGGCCGCTGGGCTAACCGCAGTCTGGTGATCGATGGCAGCGGCGCGATTGCCGCACGCTATGACAAGATCCATATGTTCGATGTCGATCTGGCCAGCGGCGAAAGCTGGCGCGAATCGAACACTTATGCGCCGGGGGAGGGCGCGGTGACGGTGGACACCCCGCTGGGTAAATTGGGGCTCACGGTCTGCTACGATCTGCGCTTCCCCGCTTTGTTTGAGGCTTTGGGCAAAGCCGCCTGCGATCTGATTGCAATACCGGCGGCATTTACAGTGCCCACCGGGTCGGCGCACTGGCATGTGTTGCAACGCGCGCGCGCGATCGAGGCGACCGCCTACGTGGTCTGCGCGGCCCAAGTGGGCCACCACGAGGATGGGCGCAAAACCTACGGTCACAGCCTGGTGATCGATCCGTGGGGCGATGTGCTGCTCGACATGGGCGGCACAACCGCTGGGCTGGCGTTTGCCGAGATCGACCCGGTCCGGATTGCGGCGGTGCGCGGTCAAGTGCCGTGCCTGGCTAACAAGCGCGCAATCGGCTGAGCACGCCGCAATGATCGTCTTCGATCTGTGCTGCCGCCCCGCCGCACACCAGTTTGAAGGCTGGTTTGCCAATACCCAGGTGTTTGACGAGCAGGCGACGCGAGGGCTGGTGACTTGCCCGCATTGCGGTTCACCCGATGTGGTCAAAGCGGTGATGGCGCCCAGTGTGGGGCGCAAAGGCAATCAACTGGCAGTAAAATCCGCGTCCAAGGTCCCGGTAAGCGGGGGCAAGCTGCCGCCCGCAGCGCAGGAATTGATGACTAGGATGGCGGCGATGCAAGCGCAGGCGTTGCAGCAATCAACCTGGGTCGGTGACCAATTCGCCGCGCACAGCCGCGCGATGCACTATGGCGAGCGTGACGCGGCCACCATCCACGGCCAAGCTACGCTGCGCGAAGCCAGCGCCCTGATCGAGGAAGGGATCGCGGTGCTGCCGCTGCCGTTTCCGGTTACGCCGCCTGATGAAGTCAACTGATTGCCACTGGCGCGGCGGTTCACTATGCGATGCGCGTGCGCCCGTAGCTCAGCCGGATAGAGCATCAGATTCCTAATCTGGGGGCCGGTGGTTCGAATCCACTCGGGCGCACCACACTACTTTTCGGCCTGCCACCCAGTCTTGCGGTTGAATTCCTCCGCCACAGTATCGAACGCAGGGCCGACCGCCATATCCTGTACTGCGGCCATGATTGTGGCATCGGCGCTGCCGGCTTGCTTGTATTGCGTGGTCTGCTTGCTGCCGGCCGGGCCGCTCGCCTCCACTTTCCAGCCGGTCTCATCGTGACACGCTATTCCGGTGGCTGTCTGGCTGGAATAGGCCCGGCACGCTGCACCCTTGCGGTCACGAAAGCTCATCAGCAAGCGCGTGCCGCTTGGTCCAGTCTGGCCCGAAAGCGTGTCGTCGAGCGCGGCGGCGAGTTGGGTGTCGGCATAGCCTTGCGGGGCCTCATCGTGCCCCGCGATCAGCAACGTGACAACCAGCGATGCCGCGATTGCAGCACCCGCGCCAAGCCGGAATTGGGGGCGCTGCCACAGCGGCTGCCGGGCAGCACGCACCGCGTCGAGGCTGACAACCTTGGCTGCGTCTGCGATCGGCCTGCTCAGCCGCTCGGGTACCGGCTCAGCCAGAACCGGATCGAACCGTGCAGCCAGCATCGCGCGCAATTCAGTCAGTTTGGCGAGCTCGCCCGCCAATGCCGGATCGTCTTCAACCGCGCGGCGCACCCGCGCGGTGGTCACTTCGTCGAGCTCGCCATCGGCATAGGCAGCCAGCTGTTCCGGCGATATCGTCATGCCGCTTCTCCCAGCTTGACCATCAAGGCTTCGCGCCCGCGCAGCAACCGCGAGGTCAAGGTGCCGATCGGGCAGCCGATAATCTCGGCCGCTTCAGCATATTTGTAGCCTTCGACCAGCACCAGCAGCACGGCTTCGCGCTGCTCATAGGGCAGGGTCTGCAACGCGCGATCAACCATCGTCAATTCCACTTGCGCTTCTTGCCCGCCACTGGTGCCGATGGTCAGACCTGCTTCCTCATCGGTGAAGGTCTTGTCGCGGCGCGTCCGGGCGCGGGCCGTGTCGATCCAAATATTCCGCATGATCCGATACACCCAGCTATCCAGCCGCGTCCCCTCTTGCCATTGCTGGCGCGAGACGAGCGCACGCTCTATTGCGGCCTGACACAGATCGTCGGCATCAGCCGGGTTACGCGCCAAGCCCGCCGCAAAGCGGCGCAGCCTGGGGAGCAGTGCGGTTAGCCCGGTTAAGAACGCATCATTCTGCATCAGCACCTTGTCGTGGATGAAACGGTCCATGGCGGACGTTTAATCCATCGTTAAGTGAATATATTGTGAGGACTACCCATGAGCCTGCGCCCATCCACCATTTTCGCTGCTGTATTGCTGTGCTGTGCCAGCCAATCGGGCGCGCAGCTGGGCCTGACGGGCGGACTGCCCGCTCTGCCTAGCGTGGGCGCGGTCACTGACCCGCTGCTGGGACAAACGCTGAACCTGCTGAATGGCACAGCCAGCGAAGTCAGTAGCGCTTTGCGGCTCGCGCGGCTCGAGCGGATCGACACGCTGCTGCGAGACAATCGCCAGACGCTTGAGCGCGATCGCGCAGGCGAACCGGCGCGGCGCGGTGTGTTGCTGTTGATTGATCCCGACGCCGCGATTTTGGCGGAGAGTGCTGCCTTAGGGTTCAAACCCGCCGCACCCGCAGTGATTGAGGGTCTGGACATATCCGTCAGCCAAGTGACTTTGCCAGCAGGCCTGTCGCTGCGTGATGCGCAAAAGGTATTGAAGCAGAAGCTGCCCGCCGCCAATGTCTCGAGCGACCAGATCTTTTTTCAAAGCGGCGGGGCTGGTGCAAGCGGCGGCAGTGCCGCGCGCTCGGCCGCTGGCGCGATCACCACGCCAATCGGCCTGATCGATGGCGCCGCAGCGCAGGCGGTTACTGCAACCAAAGGCTTTGCGAGCGGTGCGCCCTTTCCCAGCAATCATGGCAGCGCGGTGGCCGCTTTGGCGCACAGCGCCGGTGCGCGAGCGGTCCTGATTGCCGATGTCTATGGGACCGATCCCGCTGGCGGCAACGCGCTGGCGATTGCGCGGGGGCTGGGCTGGCTGGTTGGGCGCGGGGCCAAAGTCATTGCGATCAGCCTGGTCGGGCCGCGCAGTCCGTTGCTCGAACGCGCTGTGGCCTCGGCGCAGGCCCGCGGCGCGGTCATCGTCGCCGCAGTCGGCAATGATGGTCCCGCTGCGCCGCCTTCGTTTCCGGCGTCTTACAGCGGGGTGCTGGCGGTCACCGGAGTGGATAAGCGCAATCGTCCTTTGATCGAGGCGGGCCGGGCCTTGCATCTCGATTATGCCGCGCCGGGGGCTGATATCCTGGCCCCAGATCGCACGGGACGGATGGTGGCGGTTCGCGGAACCTCGTTTGCGGTACCATTGGTGGCGGCGCGGGCCGCCGCAGCGCTGGATCGCGGGGTTTTGCCACGGGCATTGCTGGGCGCGCTTGATGCCGAAGCGGTGCCGCTGTCGCGCCGCCGCCCCGATCCGCAATCGGGCCGCGGGCTGCTGTGCGCGGACTGCCGCTGAAAAAAATGCCCGCCGGTTGAAGTAAACCGGGCGGACGGTTCGTTGTCACTGTGAGCGGCTGATGCAAGTCGGCGCGCCGCCAATTGAAAAGGAACCAAGCCATGAAATCCATTCTTTACACGACTGCCGCAGCGCTGATCGCGCTTGCCAACCCCGCCAATGCGCAGATCTTGGGCGGCGGCGGCATTCTGGGCGGTTCGCCGGTCCCGACGATGCCGAACCTGCCAAGCCCGATGAGCATGCCGATGAGCATGCCGATAGGTCCGGTCGGCTCGGTCACCAATGGCAGCATCACCGGCGCTGGTAGCGCCAGCGCGACCAAATCGATCAACACCCGCAGCGGGCAGGCCAGCGCGAACGGTTCAGGCAGCGGCTCGGCCAGTGGCGCGCTTGGCCAGTCGCTGACGACGCCGCTCAATGCGGTCGCCGCCAATGGCACCGGTTCGGGCAGCGCGGCCGGTTCGGCCGGGACTGATGCGCAATTGTTCGGGACCGATGTCCTGCGCGGAACGTTGCGCCAGAGCCACGATGCGGCCGGCAACACCGTCACCACGTTCAAGAACCGGGCTGGCAATCTTGTCACCGCGACCCGCGACCGCACCGGCACTTTGGTTACCACCACGCGTGATCGCGCTGGCAATCTGCTTTCGACTACCAGCACTGGTACCGGTTCGGCGCAAGGCAGCGCACAAGGCAGCGGAATAGGTTCAGCCACCGGCAGCCTTGCGGGAATGAGCCAGAACCTCGCGCTGGCCGGAAGCGCTGCCGCTGATGGAGCAGGCAGCTTCGATATCAAGCCCGGCGCCAATCTGTTTGACCTAAGCGGCGAAAAGATCGGCAAAGTCCGCGAAGTGTTTGCCGATGGCAGTGGCCGCGTGAAGGGCCTGCTGGTCAAGGTCGATGACACCACGGCGCTGCTGCCGGTGAAGGACTTTGCCGCCAATGGTCAAAGCCTGGTCACCGCGCTGAGCGAAGCACAGATCACGTCCGCCGGCCAAGCGCAAGCCGAAGGCAGCGCTTCGGGCTCGGCCACCGGGATCTTTTCTGGCCTGTCGCACAATCTGGCGCTGGCTGACAGCGCGGCAGCCAGCGCTACGGGCAGCTTTGACATCAAGTCGGGTACCCAGCTCTATGATATGGCCGGGGAAAAGATTGGCAAGGTCAAGGAAGTCATGGCCGATGCCCAAGGCCGAGTGCGGGCGCTGGTGGTCAAGGTTGACGATACTACCACCACGCTCTCCGCTGCCAGCTTTGCCGCGAATGGCGATGTGCTGGTAACCGCCATGTCAGAGGCGCAGATTGTCGCTGCTGGCGAAAAGCAGGCCAGCGGCGGCCAAGCCAGCGAGCAAAAGTCGAGCAGCAGCAACAGCACGTCACAATAGCAGATTGCCAGCAGCCCGGTCGCTACGCAACAGACCGCCGCAGAACCAGCCCCCGCGCAATCGACCAGCCGTAAGGCCGGCGGCGGTTACCGGCCAACCACGGTTCAAGTGAAACGCGTCAACAACAACTAAATCCAATTGCCTAAATAGGGGCCTACTCCCGCCTCCCGCTCCCGCGGCCCCTATTGCGCCCGGACCTCCTCTCAAGGTCCGGGCGCACTTTCTGTCGCTGCTTGCGACCAACTGATAGAATTAAAACTTGAACTACTGAATCAATTGTGATTCTAAGGGTGCATGGGGAACCGGGGATCAATTTGGCTGGCAAGGGAACGGGTGAGCCAGGGGTTGGCGTTGATTTGCCTGCTGGTGATGGGCGGTTGGGCGTTGTTTGGTCCCAGCGGGCTGATGGCCTGGAGCGAAAACAACCGGATGCTGGGTGAACGGCAGAAGGAACTCAAACAGCTCAGCGTTCAGCGTGACGAGTTGAAAAACCGGGTTGCGCTGCTCGATCCCAATCACGTTGACCCCGATATGGCCGGACAATTACTTCGCGCGCAGCTGAATGTCGTCCATCCCGATGATATGGTGATGTTGCTTAATTGACCGGGCGCGGGCTGCTGCACGCCGCCCGGCAGCATAAATTCCCGAACGAAATACGTATGGGACAGTTTCCCTTACGGCCAACTCACCCTATAGGCTGGGTAGTACCGTACATGGCGCTTTTGACGTTTCAGGGGATCTGACTTTGGCCAAGCCTGCCACCATCCGCAAATCAACTGGCAAGACCGCCGCAGCTGACGACAATTTCGAGCTGCGCAGCCTGCACGATGCGCATCAGGCCAATCCGCGTTACACCGCCAGCGATGCCGAGCTGCTGGGCTTTTATGAGCAGATGCTGCTGATCCGCCGGTTTGAGGAAAAGGCCGGACAATTGTATGGACTGGGGCTGATCGGCGGGTTCTGCCACCTGTACATCGGTCAGGAAGCCGTAGCCGTGGGGCTGCAATCCGCGCTCCAGCCGGGGCATGACAGTGTCATCACCGGCTACCGCGATCACGGGCACATGCTGGCCTATGGGATCGATCCGAACGTCATCATGGCCGAGCTGACCGGGCGCGCGGCCGGCATTTCGCGCGGCAAGGGCGGGTCGATGCACATGTTCTCGACCGAGCACAAATTCTATGGCGGCCACGGCATAGTCGGCGCGCAAGTGCCGCTGGGGGCAGGGCTCGCGTTTGGCCATCAGTACCGCGAAGATGGGGGGCTGTGCCTCGCCTATTTCGGCGATGGCGCGGCTAACCAGGGACAGGTTTACGAGGCGTTCAATATGGCGGCGCTGTGGAAACTGCCGATCGTGTTCGTGGTTGAAAATAACGGCTACGCGATGGGCACCGCGGTAACCCGCGGTTCGGCCGAAACGCATTTTTATCGGCGCGGTACCGCGTTCCGGATTCCCGGGATGCATGTCAACGGAATGGATGTGCTCGAAGTGCGGGCAGCAGCTGAACTGGCGTTTGCGCATGTCCGCAGCGGGGCCGGACCGGTGCTGATGGAATTGCAGACTTATCGGTATCGTGGGCACTCGATGTCTGATCCCGCCAAATACCGCACCCGCGAAGAGGTGCAGGAAATGCGTGAAAAGCACGATCCGATCGACGCTGCCAAAACCGAACTGCTGGCGCGCGGGATCACCGAGGAAAAGCTCAAGGACCTGGAAAAGCAGATTCGCAGCAAGGTCGCCGAAGCAGCTGACTTTGCCGAAAATTCGCCCGAACCTGAGCCCCCCGAATTGTACACTAATGTGCTGGTGGAGCAGTACTGATGGGGATCGAACTCAAGATGCCCGCGCTCTCCCCCACGATGGAAGAGGGCACGCTGGCCAAGTGGCTGGTCAAGGAAGGCGACACGGTCAAATCGGGCGACATTCTGGCCGAGATCGAGACGGACAAGGCGACGATGGAATTTGAAGCGGTCGATGAAGGCGTGATCGGCAAGATCCTGATCGCCGCAGGGACCGAAGGCGTGAAAGTTGGCACTGTGATTGCGGTGATCGGCGAGAACGGGGAAACTGCTGGCAAATCAGCGCAGCCTATGCCCCCGCCGCCAGCGGTCCCGGATCAAGTTCGGGACGACGAGGTGGCAGCACCCAAACCCGCCACGGTTGCCGTTCCCACTGGCACCAATATGGCCACGGTGACCGTCCGAGAAGCCTTGCGCGATGCCATGGCCGAGGAAATGCGCCGCGATTCGCGCGTATTCGTGATGGGTGAAGAGGTGGCGCAGTATCAGGGCGCGTACAAAGTCACCCAGGGCCTGCTCGATGAATTCGGGCCAAAGCGGGTGATCGATACCCCGATCACCGAATACGGATTTGCCGGGATCGGGACCGGCGCGGCGATGGGCGGCCTGCGCCCGATTGTCGAATTCATGACGTTTAACTTTGCGATGCAGGCGATTGATCACGTTATCAATTCTGCTGCGAAGACCAATTATATGTCGGGCGGCCAGATGCGCTGTCCGATTGTCTTTCGCGGACCCAATGGCGCGGCGACCCGGGTTGGGGCGCAGCACAGCCAGAACTATGCGCCGTGGTACGCCAGCGTTCCGGGGCTGATCGTGATCGCGCCGTACGATGCGGCTGATGCCAAAGGCTTGCTGAAAGCCGCGATCCGCAGCGACGATCCGGTCGTGTTTACGAAAACGAGCTGATCTATGGCCGCAGCTTTGAACTGCCTGAGCTGGACGATCA